>NZ_JAOQIO010000006.1:0-158206 GCF_025567575.1 Paenibacillus baimaensis
GTGTTCTCGGGGCGCTTTCGTCCCTTTGGGACACGCTTGGCTTTTGGTGTGGTGCTCGTGTGCATGACTATGTGTTCTCGGGGCGCTTCAGCCCCTTCGGGACAAGCTCGACTTTTGTGTGTGGTGCTGGTTTGCATGACTATGTGTTCTAGGGGCGCTTTAGCCCCTACGGGACAAGCTCGACTTTTGGTGTGGTGCTGGTTTGCAGATGAGTCTATCATACCAAAAGTTGGTGGTTCTTTGAACGAGCGTTTTGTATTTTGTACATGCTCTAGGGATTGCCGTCAAACATTGTTCATACTATGGAACACAAAACCATTCTGCAAATACGTATCGTAATAACGTTTGCCATTTCGGTAATACATTAGATCCTCGATCCGGAAGCCGCCCATAATGTTGAGTTTTTCGATACCGCTGTGTTTCATTTCCTGAACACAACCCAGCTTATAGGCACGGCTGCCCTGATCGATAGCAAATGCATAACGAATAAATTCACTTTCGTAATCACCAAAAAAATATTTTTCGATATAACGGTGTTTATGTGTGGAATGGTAAACATCAGCGCGTATTGCAGCCTCATTTTCGAGTGTGCTGTATAAATCACGGAACAGGTCTTCTTTGGAGAGCACCTCTCGGTTATCATAGCTGGCAGCTACGTTGGCCCGCTCCAGTAGCTCGTCTTCGAAAGTTTTTTGAAACAAAGGCTGCACAAATACTTCCCGACGCGCCATCCCAATCAACCGCTCCAGCAGATGGTCCTCCCCCTGAACCAGCAGCTGCGAAACGTTGCCCATTTGCCGCTCCTCAAAATAAACCTGCGCACCACGGCGGTTCTCCAGCTCCGTTACAATCTGCTCTACCCCATGTCTGTAATACTCATTAATGTTGCGGCTTAGATAGTCACTGGTCATTGAAATACTGCCCCGGCTTGCATCCTGTAACGTTTTCTCCATTTGATGCAGCCGCGCTACAAAAGGCTTCGCCCGCTCATGCAGGTTCTCAAGCTCATGCAGGTACAGCTTCAATAACTTCAGCTTCATCTCCTGCAGCAGCAAATCCAGCTTCATCCCATAGATCAATTCGAGCAAAGGACGACTGAGGCTTTTGACTGAGGTTTTGTTCGTAATCCGGCCCCAGAACGACACTTTGGCAAAAGGCTGATCCTCCATACGATCCGCATACAGCTGCTCCAGCTCTTCTTGTCCTTGCTCCAGCAGCTTGGCAGCCTCCTTCACGTATTCCTGAAGCTCATGGATCAAATTGCCGCTCACACCATCCGCAGAACACAGATAGGCAGCGTAAAATCCGTACAACGGGTGATCAATGATCCGGTTATCCAGTTTTTTCTTCAGCCCTCCGCCAAAATCCCGGTCTACAAAAGCCTTATCCAGCACTCGGACAATGTTAGTATCAAAAAAGAATTGTGCGTTCCCTCCATACAAAGCCGACTCTGCCTGACGAAGCGTCATCGACTGCAGATCAGACAAGGAAACATTATCGTGCAAAAGACCAAACATTCCGGCTACGGCTCGCTCACGATCCGGCAATAACGAGCGAATATCATGATCCCACCGCTGCGGCTCCAGGTCAAGCAGCTCCTGAACAAATCCTGTGCCCAGCTCCGCATTCCCCTTCATCCGCTCCAGCAGATGTCTGTACATATGATAAAGAACGGTTAGCGCTATTGCCGGATTCGGCCGCTTCACCTTGGAAAAACCAGCAGACGCATAAACTCGTCCGTCTCCATCCGGCGGGGTCGCATTTTGCTTAAAATGCTGATTATTGTACGCACCATGCTTCGGGTCCAGCTCGTTCATGGTTTTGCGGTTTTTCAACAGGTTGAGGTTGCAAATCGTTTCATAGCTGCCTTGCATCCCATGATCAGCAAATATTCCCCGTTCATCCTTATCGCTCAACAAATAGACCACATCGAACAGTGGCGATGGCGAGTGAACAACAGGCAGACGAACACCTTCACCCGTCACCTGCAGCATCCCGTCAAACTGGTAATCCCTGCTCTGGTACATATCCAGCTCTCGCAAAAAACTGACACCCAATGAGGCTTGCAGCGCAAACTGCTCCCCGACTGCTTTTTCTTCAAGCAAACCATACAGATCAATGGCGACGGAACGGAATTGCTCTCCGAAGATGGTTTGCATCAAAACGGAAATTTCCGGAAGCAGTACATTGGACGGATCGTCCAGACAGGTCACTACGGCAATGTTCAAGCGCTGCAGATGGGTGTACATCCGTCCAAACTCAGAGATTCGGCTATTCATCCTGCGTAAAGTGACGTTCAACTCGAGCAGCTTCGATTCATCAGCATAAAACTGCTCATGAATCGAAGGACGGAGGCTGCGCTTGTCCTCTGACGAGGTCGGTAAGCTCCAGCCATATACGTTATCCCGCGCCGCGTGAGCCTTCGTGCCTATATGCAGATAAACAACACCTGCGGAGTTATTCCACTTCGTGCTGTTTAAGGCATGAACTGCCTCCAAGGCTTCCACAGACTGATCACCCAGAAATACAAAAACAATTGGATGGTTGATGCTGCGCAGCTCATCATCATCGATACCTGTGTGATCCATTTCCGCGGAATATGCATTCGCGAATGAGAGCAGCTTTTCGCGTAAATTCACTATTGTTCAACCTCCGTCCTTTCATAAGGCTACTTTTACCCTCCCAAACCCTCCCTATAGGGAGGGCCCCAAAGGGCGCTGCCCTCTGGACTCCCTTTGCCGTATGCTTACGGTTTGTTTCTCGGGCCGCTTATCGTCCCTGCGGGACACGCTTAGGTTTGGATGCTTCTGTAAACCCAGCATGTTGTGGGTTTTAATCGCTTATCGTCCCTTCGGGACACGCTTACTTAAGGTGGTATGGGAGAATTTGGGAGTGCCAAGGTCAGCTCTGAAGCCCCTGAGCTTAAAGGACCTGGACGCTTAACCCCTGCCCCCTGCGGGCGGGGTTACAGTCGCCCTTCTACCCTCGCACTAGAGAAGGCTGTTGAGGGGTTGATCAGGTGAATATGGATTCATGGAGGTTATGGAGGGAAAGGGAATGGTATGGAAAGTGTAACGGCCGCCTTTGAAGTTCGAGTTGTAACCTATAAAAAAATATAATAAAAACAACTTGAACTTCAACAGCGGTGGAATACCTTCCCTTTCTCGGAATAACCGCACAATGAATCCATATTCACAAAGCTGAGCCCTACCTGCCTTCTCCCCACATTATCTTAAACTTTTCAAGATGTCATTTACTCTGCTCGACACCTGCTTATAGAACTGGTACATCGCTTCGCCGTTAGCCAGCTCGGCGCGTTCGTAGTCAAGCTCATTTTTCGACTCCTGATACGATTCGGCCATCTGACGCAAGGTTTCGACCAGCAGCTTGATATCATCCGATGCAGTCAGGCTTTGGCTGCGTCGGGACGCTTTGCGCTGCAGCAGATTTTGTCGTTTCTCGTCCAGCTCGCGAAGCTTGCTGTAAATTTCGAAATCGACAAATTTATTAACCTTCATCAAATTAATGAACGGCTCCCATGGATCTTCGTCAACGTCGTGATCATAGACGTACAACGCACCTTTTTTGGTAATGGTCGAGGTATAGATGGCTTCGATGAAATTGGTAATGAACTTTTCCTCGTCCTTATGAGCGTTCAGCAGCTTTTCGAACTCAGCAATTTTCTCGGCAATCCGGTCGTACTTGCTCAGCTCATCCTTAACCAGCTTCAGCAGCTCAGGAGAACGGATCAGGTTTTCCTTGGCCATATCCGAATTTACGCTGCCAAAAATATCCTTTGTCCGTTCAACTTCAAGTCCGTTTTCAAGCAGCTGCTTCAAATCGCCCACGCAGCGCTGCAGCTCTCCCAGATTCGGTCTGGATGCAGCAAGCTGTAAGGAGTAGGCCTCCAAATAACGGTTCAGGTCAAAAGGCTGCGTAAACATACATTCGTAACGGTTAATCGTCCCGCTGTCGACTCCTTTTTGACGGATAACATGGAGTGTCAGCGCGCGTTCGAAGGAATAACGCACCTCGGCGTTGTAGCTTTTCACCCGTCCATTCTGGTACGTGTCACCCCATGATTTTTCCGGAATCGGTGATGGCAGGTAGGTCCAATTGACCTTATCCGTCTGCACCAAATGGCGGCCAACACCCTCCGGCTCAAGAATGGTACGCTCATAGCTTTCCTCGTATACCTTCATCGGCGTATAAAGGAACAACGGAATCCCATTTTGGGTGTTCAACCAGAATATGCGGTTTTTCACCTGACTTTCCTTGATCGTAAAGCGTGAGTTGGCAATCGCGTTATCCTGGAAATTACGAATACCTTTGAAAATACTTGGTGCTTTGAAAGGTACCGAAACAAAACCCCACGAAGGGAAATTAAAATGCCCTGAGCTATTGCTCAAATGAAACACCGGCTTCGCTTCTTCATAAAGACGGCTCGCAATCCGCTGCTCCACAAGCTTTTCGATGGAATCCTCATGTCCATACTTGATGATCAAATAATCCTCCATCGATTTGGTGATCAAATCGCCAAAGTGATCAGTCAAAAACTCGGATATCGAGCTGATCACGTCCACTTCCTGCTCTTTGATCCACTGGTTTGATTTGGCCAGCAGCTCGCTCGTAAAGTCACGGATCAATTCATTGACGTTCTTCTCATTCGTCACTTCACCAACAAGCGAGGCAATATCCGGGATGCTAACAACGTTCCAATAATAGGTACGGTTCCCCTTGTGATCGACTGCTTCTTCACCATTGGTCAGAATCCGGCCGTTCTTTTCGAATATTTTATTCAGCTCATTCAACAGCTCGGAAAACACCTGATAAATCCGCGAATTTTCATCATTGATCAATTTATATAAATCCTCATAAAATTCGACCATCTGCTCCATCCGCTCGCGGTCTGCGTGCAGCAGATATTCCTGGATTTTGGACTCGATAAAAGCATCCTTCTTCTTGTCCTTGGAGATGAACGCGCTGCGGGCCTCGGTCATTTTTTGAACCGACTGCTCTTCGGCAGACTCCACATCACGCGGGATACGGTAGATGCTTTCACGCAGTGCTTCTATATAGGAGGAGATCAGCTTAAGCAGACAAAAGCCTTTGTCCTGCAAAATAATCCTCGACACGTAAAACGGTCCCTGCTCGGGATTGCCGAAAATTTTCGTCATTTGCTCAGTGAAGTTTTCCTTGATCTGACCGGGCAGCTGCTTGCGGCTCTTGATATATTCCTCACGGGCACGGGACAGGAAGCTTTGCTCCAGCTCTGTATCGATATTGACAACCTGCTGCTTGATGACATTGTTATAGCTTAACCGCTCGCTGTTCTGATAACCGGGAATCGGCTCGGGAACACGCTTGTCGAATTCGCGATGCACAGAGTCAGGATCGATACCCAGCTTGTGCGCCAGCTTTTCCACTTCTTCCTGTGTTGGTCCGGCGTCGAACATCTTTTCCATGCGCTGGAACACCTTGTAGGCCAAGTAAGTCGTCATTTCCTCAATCGGCAGCACCGCAGAGGACGCACCCAAAATATTGTATTGATAGTTGGCGGCATACGTTTTCGGCATCTGGTTAATATTCGTGCGGATGTTGCTGATATAGTCATGGATCGCAAATTCCTCGCCGGAACTTTTGTCCTCGCTGGCCATAAAGTTGGTGATATTCTCCGCCGTTACATTCATACAGTAGTCATAGGCATTTTCCAGCAGCTTGCCTTCGAGATTCGTAGCAGATATGAGATGTGCCAAATTAAATGGAGGCATCGGCGAATTGACATTCAGGATGCTCGCATACTGCTGCTTGAAGCGCTCAGTACGCTCATCGACATTCATCCAGTAGTCGAGTTCTTTCATCGCCGCATAGCCGTTCTTTTTAATATATTCGCGTGAATGCTCAGTCAGGCTTTTGTTCGCCAAATTAACGTCAGGCGTGAACAAGTAACCAAGTATATTTACCTTATCTACCCCTGCGGAACCGTAATCGCGCTCCATGATACCCCGTACGATATAGGCGATATCGAGGAAGCAGCCGCTACCTGTACCTCCGGCAAGGCCCGTCAGCACGAATACCATCAGCTTCTTGTTCGTGCCGACAGATAACGATTTGATTTTCCGTTCGATGGTTTGTACAACCTGTACGATCTTCGTAAACAGCAGCAGACGTCCGGCCTGTCTGACACCTGATGCGCCATTAATGCCATCTGTAATTGTCAGCTCGGGCGACAGCCATTCACGAATGTAAGGCTCAAGAATGCTGCGGTTTTGCAGGACGCTGCCGATTTCGGCATTGGAGAGAAGCACGAACTCAGTTAGCGGATCGAGCCCGATGCCTTTATATTTTTTGTTGCGGTCATGCTCATTCGTTTCCAGTGCGAGAAATTCGACGTTGGCCGGCTTCTCCTTTTTCTTCTTCGTGAATGGATCCTCAGGCAGCTTGAATCTGCGGTTGATCTGATATTTCAGACGCAGCAGCGCGTCTATTCCTGTACCGCCAAGCCCGATAACGAGCATCGGATTGTCTATCGTATCGACACGAATTTTGTCGCTGATAATGCCTCCGCCCATTGACACATCCAGCTGTTGAATATGCTCTCTGACAACTGCTTTCATATTGATGGCCTCCTATATGATGCCTTGTCCAAATCGTGAATGTTCAGGGTAAGGAGGGGAGGTATGTCTTCGACACCTGACGAAGGCTAGTCTCCCTGCTGCGACATATTGTCGCATCCTGTTTCATCGTTTGCACATGGATTTTATTTGATAAATTCAACCGTGATCGATTTATTAATATTTTGCAATAAAATTTTGATGCGATCGTTGTTTTTAAGCTCCTTGCCGTTTACTGCGTCGAATAAACGACCGCCCTTTTCGATAACACAACCCGATTGGTTGTACAGAACGACCGTGTCTCCAGGTCCCGGCTTAAACACGATCTGCTTCGTTTCGGCAAATTCCGGCGCCAGCTGCAGCAATTGGTGAAGCTCCACCTTGCCTTTGAAGGCATTCAGCTTGCGGTACTGCGGGGTTGTTCGCTCTCCGGTGTCCTCATCCTTGATTTCTACGACCATTTGTCCGTAAAAGCCTTTATTCGCCTTTTTCCATCGTGATAATGCGAACAATACGGCTGCGATCAATACGAGCAAAATCCCCACAATCCAGGCTATAGGGCCAACCAGAGCCGAAGTACTTCCCGCAGTCGCCTCATTGCTGCCAGTGGTTGGGGGGGATACAGGTGTGCTAGCTCCGGCTTTTTTGGCGGAAACGGTCACTGGCTGTGATTCGCGAACAAAGCTCGCATCCTCTGCCTTGACCTTGATTTCATAGTCATGTGCCTCAGCGATCTTGAACGTTCCTTCTATACCTTGTACCGAAGCCGTTAGTGGTGTTTCCGACGTTTTTTTCGTATCGAGATCGGTTACGACCAGTGCCGCCTTGAGATTTTTGTATAAATCGGCATCCGTTATCTTGGCACCATTCGACTCCAAAAATGCTTTAATCGGCACTGTGTCGCCAGGCTTATAAGAATTAGACGACAAAACCTCCATCGACACCTGCACATCGTAGTTATAAATTAAATTAATGTCGATTTTTTCTTTCGGTACGCCTTTAATTTGCAGCTTCCAATCGCCTTGCACCGGACTTATCAGCTTTATTAGCGTATAAGCGGAGGAAGCAGTATAAATAATTTTGTCGGAAGGGATCGTTTGCTGCTGGCCCGCAGGGTTGAACAACTTCGCTTCCACCGGCTTGGACGACATCATCGAAATGTTCGCTTCCAGCACGCTCGCATTGGGAATGTTAATTGTCACATCCTGGAACTGACCGTTCGCCGTAATGCCTGTGAGCGGTACAACCTTAAGCTTCAGGTGGCTCGCATAAATTTCGCTTAATATTTGCGGCAGTTTGTCAGCCGTCGAGGTAATGAACAGCTTGCCACCTGTTTCTGTCGAAATCCGCTCCAGAACATCCTTGTTCAAAGTGCCGTCCGCATTCAAGCCAATCGTATAGATCGGAATGCCTTTATCCTTGGCTTTCTTCACGGCCTCATTCAGCACCTGATCGGACTGCTGCTGGCTCTTACCGGCATTCAGTGAATTATTGCCATCGGTCATCAGAACGATCAACGGAACATGTCCGGGCTCGCTGCCGCCGGATTCAAGGATTTTTACGGCTTCATTGACTCCAACAGCTATATCGGTATAAGGCCCTCTCGTCAGCTGATCGATGAACGTTTTCAAGCTCTGCTTGTCGGCTGCACTGCCGATCTTCAGCAGCGCCTTTTCCCGCAAAATTTGATCCGTATACGCCACCACACCGATCTTGTCACCTTGGACAGAAGCCATGTCGATAAACATTTTCATCGCTTCATTGCTTACCTTGTTCACATCGCTTTCGTTCATGGAGGTACTGACATCCACCGAAAGCACAGCATCGATCTTCGTGTCGCTGCCCGCTGCCAGCGTATAGAGCGGGAAAGCCAGCACCAACGCAAGCATGGCGGCAGCGATCCTTATAAGTGTTCTATTATTCTTCACGTTGTTAATCCTCCAAAACATTCATATACAAATAGACTATCTACTCACCATCTTAATCTTTTAGAGCATAAAATTCCACTGTCCCATTTCTTATGATATTCTTAAGGTTACTTACAGCCCACATATCGAAGAGGAAATGAGCGCAGTCGGACAAGTCCAAATACGCCGAGCGTTTCAACCTGAGCCTTGTGGTCGATACAATGGAGGTGCATTGGATGCTAACCTATACCTTGCTGGCGCTAGCCGTTATTTTCATTCTATTCAGGTGGACCCAGTTTCATAAAAACAAACGAAATGAGCTTTCCCTGGACCGCATTGATGCCGATTTCAAAAGTCAATTAAACCAGGGTGATGCTCATGAAAAATAAAATCGCTGCCCATTTTCGACCCAGTCGTCGAACCAGCCATACCTATGAACGTTTGAAGCAATGCAAAGGTTGCGGCAGCTACTCTTCATTGTGGGAAGATACATGTCTGTATTGCGGGGCAGATGGAAAATTAACTCCGTTATTGCCTTTACTGCAGACGATTATGAAACGCCATGCCCAAAGAGACGTATTGATTGTCGGTACAGGAGCCCTTGCAGCTATAGTGCTGAGCAAAAATTTGACGGAAATGCTGATTTCGCTGCTGGCAGGAATAGCGCTTATTGTGCTGTATCTCCTGCTGCGCAAAAAATATACGCCCTATCTGGAGAAAAGCTTGCTCAACGAGCTGCTGCAGAGTGAAAATCGTACGATTCGCGAAGGATTGCTACTGGATACCGAGGATGCGGCTGCCGATTTGAAGGCCGAGGATTATAAACAAGCTTATGAAAAGCTGCGGGAAATTGGTTATTTATTTACCGGCAATCAAGTGAAAATTCTCAAGATCATCTGTCTGAATCATTTTAATCTGCGTAAGGATATGGACCTCGAGCTCAGCACGCTGCTGCCCGAAGCCTTCGATATTGATTTTGTGCTGTATTTGTTTGAGGTGAGCAAGGTGAACCCTGAGCTGGTCAAACGGGATGCTATTGATTATACCATTCGCTACCGTACAGAAATCGAAGCCCTGCCGGGTGGGCATATTGCGCTCGCGCTCGTATTTACAGCCGCGCTGCGGGTAAAGGCTTATGTGCTCCAGTACCAGGATCAAATCGCCGATTTTATCGAGGAGCTGCCTCGTGAACGTTTGATTCGACTGTGTCATTTGGTCGCTGAAGGCCCGGATGATTTTCCACAGCTGTACCCAAGGCTAACAACTCTTCTGAAGCAAAAGTACGAGTCCGATCCTGAGCTCCAGGGAATCATTTAAAAGTATAGTGAATAAACATCGGAGCGACCGTGGTGTTCTGGAGATAGCGTAGCATAATATTCACCACACTAAAATCATCAAGAAAGGAGGATTGCCCATTGGCATCTTTCATGTACAAACGTTCGAAACGAACTCGCAATGCGGCTGCTATTGTACTGGCGGCAGTGTTGTGCCTGACCGGATACAAAGGCTATATCAGCTGGCAAAAGACAGATCTGTACGCCAAAGGTGTGGAACTGCAAGCTGCAGGAAACGAGCTTGAGGCTCAGCAAGCCTACTCCAAAGCCCAACAAATTCGCATCATTGACTATAAGGAGACGGAAACCGCCGCGGCGCTGGCTTCCTTGAATCCCGCTGCTGCACTTAAGAGCTGGTTCACTTCCCTTTCCACGGACCTGAAGGCGGCCGAAAACGTGAACGATATCACCCTGCTGCTGAAAACCTACAACACGTATCAGACTAAGGCCTCGGAGATCGCGGCGCTGGATGAAGCCTCGCAAAAACGTTTTGCCGAAATGTCGGCCTCCGAGCAAATGGAGGAACGTTTTAACAATGCGTTCGCATACGCCAAGCAGCTGCTGGTCAAAAGTCTGGAGAGCGATATCAGCAAGAAGACTTTTAATGGAGACAACAATATCGCTTATTTGCTGCAGCTGCCTGCCGCTTACTATAAGGATGAAAACACAAAAAAGCTGGAGCTGAATAAGCTGCTGGAGCGCTACGATCAAGCCCGATTGGATACCAGCAGCAAAACCAAATCAATCGGAGAGGTGTTAAAGGAGGTTGCGGGTATCCGCAAATTCTATGACACTAACCACGTTGAGGCCGCCTGGCTGCAGCCGAAGCTCGAGAGCTATGCGCAAGCGACGTTGTCCAAGCTGGAAAAAAATGATTTAAAAGGCTTTATTGCAGCCGCCCTGCTATTCCAGACGTCCAGTGAGCTGGGAGGTCCTTCATCTAAAATAAATACCTATATTCAAACGACGATCCGCAAGCAATTCGAGCGCGCTGAACAGCTCGCTACCACCCAAAAGTTCGCAGATGCCGTAGCTTTATATAAGGTGTTGAACGAATACAAGGACACGAATAAGGAAGTGAGTGAGCTCGATCAGCGCTGGCTCGAAGCCGATCCGCAGCAGTTGCTGCGCAAGGCGGCAGGCACTGAGCTTACCTTTACCAATGTAATCAGTAACAAGGGGCAGGCTGGAGCCAAGCTGACCGCTGTAGGTGTGCTCGATAATAAAACCCTTGTGCTGGCCCGTCTGCTTGCCGATCAGAAGATCGAAATGTCACGAACCGCTATCGATCAAGGCATCACAGTAAAATCGATTCAGTGGTCAGACCAGATTGGCAAAAAAAAGGAGATCTCTTCTTTGTTGATCGAAGCCGCCTCCAAAACCCGCAAGGTTCGTTATCTTGCCTATGAGGTCAATACACCTGAGCTTTTTAAAGTTCTCGATGTTGAAGCTGATAAAATAGATTACGATCCCACGGGAGCAATTATTATGGATAACCCGACAGGTGATGGTGCCGGACAGAAGGCTGTTTACGAGTATCGTAATGGCCGCTATGCCTTTGTCAAAACGATGGCCGATACGAAGCTGGGTGGAGCTCCACTGGATATTCCATTGACGGAGATGATAAGCCACAAGAACGAAAAAATCCGTTTTCAGGGCACGATCACCTCTGTTGATGATAACCATGCAATGATTCAACTTAATAACGGCTATGTGCTGTTGACCGGCAATGTTCGCTTCAAGAAGGGGCCCACGACGATTACTGGCATTTACACAGGCAGTGAGGAAGTGAAGAAGACACCAGCTCCCGTGACCGAATACAGGGTAACCGTGTTGGAGTTAGCCCCTTAGAGGAGCTTGGCAAAACAAACATCCCAAACCACATGAAGGTGGAATGGGATGTTTGTTTTGCCATAAGGGCTTTTAAATCTCCATAATGATCGGCAGAATGACGGGTCGCCTTCCCGTCTGCTCATATAAAAAGCGTCCTAGCACAGCCTTCACATTGACTTTAAGCGAATTCCATTGATTCATATGTTGCGCCTGCAATTGGTTTATTGTGTTTTTTACGATAGCACTGGCTTCCTCCATCAAATCCTCCGACTCACGAACATAGACGAAGCCGCGGGAGATGATATCGGGCCCGGATAATATCTTACCGTCCATTTTGCTAAGTGTAACCACGACAACAAGGATTCCATCCTCCGATAGATGCTTGCGGTCGCGCAATACGATATTTCCCACATCACCGATGCCCCAGCCATCTACAAGGGTATTGCCTGATGGTATTTTTCGAGTTTGGCGGGCCACTTGATTCTCAATGTCCACGACTTCACCGTTATCAATGATAAAGATGTTGTCCTTGTCGACCCCAACCGATTCAGCCAGCCATTTATGCTGATGAAGCATGCGGAATTCTCCGTGAATGGGTATAAAATATTGGGGTTTCATCAAAGTAAGCATTAATTTGAGCTCTTCCTGGCTGGCATGGCCAGATACGTGCATCCCCGTTACCGTTCCAGAGCCATAGATCACTTTAGCTCCGATACGAAATAAATTATCTACGATTCGTGCAACATTTCGTTCATTTCCAGGTATGGGTGTTGCGGCTATTATGACAGTGTCTCCGGCTACAATTTCGGCATGTCGATAGTTGGAGCTGGCCAACCGGGATAAAGCAGCCATAGGTTCGCCCTGGCTTCCGGTACACAGGATAGCAATTCGATCAGAAGCCAGTTTATTAATATCTGCCGCTTCGATCAGCATGCCCTCAGGAATATTGATATACCCGAGCTCCGAAGCAATATTGACTACATTGATCATACTTCGACCGAGCAAGGCCAGCTTTCGATTCGTTACCAAAGCCGCATCTACCACTTGCTGCAGCCGATGGACGTTGGATGCGAAGGTGGAGAGAAACACTTTTTGCGTAGCCCTTTTGAAGGCTTCTTCGATGTGCTCACCTACAATTCGTTCCGATGGAGTAAATCCGGGACGCTCCGCATTGGTGCTTTCGGATAATAAAGCTAATACGCCATTTTTGCCGATTTGTGCCATCTGATGGAAGTCCGGATACTGCTCATTGACTGGCGTCAAATCGAATTTAAAATCTCCTGTATGTACAACTGTGCCTTCAGGTGTATGAAATACAACGCCCAGACAATCAGGAATACTGTGATTGGTTTTAAAAAAAGTAGCAGACATCGAACCTAATTCAACACTGGAATCAGAATGGATCTGGATCAGATCAGCCTCAGCGAGCAGTCCGGCCTCTTTTAATTTATTTTGAATTAATCCAAGCGTTAGCCGTGTTGCATAAATCGGCATATTCAATTGCTTCAATATATAGGGGACGCCGCCGATATGATCTTCGTGTCCATGAGTAATAATCAATGCCCGCACTTTATCTCTGTTTTCCAGCAGATAGGAAATATCTGGAATGATTAAGTCTATCCCTAATAAGCTTTCATCGGGAAACTTGGAGCCGCAGTCGATGACTACGATATCATCTTCGAATTGAATGAGGTACATATTTTTGCCAATTTCATTAACGCCACCCAAGGCTGCAATAGATAGTTTATTACCTGCAGTACCCAATTAAGATCCCCCTAACCATAACTTCTTTCACTCAGTGTGCGTAGAGCCGGATTTTTTATACACCAACAACAAAATGAACAGACGACCCATGGGCCGCCTGTTCTCAATATAGATGTTTATGGACTTGTTGGGGTCTTCGTATGATCCCAGTTCAGCGGAATCCTGACTTCTATTGGCTTCGGCAGCTCCTTAACGTATTCTTCGACCAGATTGACGAAGCGGGTTAGGGACCTTGACTCAAGTCTTGGGTATTCTACCCTGTAAGCATACTTGTCCCTTGCTGCGCGAACTGGACGCTTGCTGGCTAATATCCTTTTCCCCGTTGAGTCTTCCAGCAATAGGAATGGGAGTTGATTTCCTGAATCGCTCGATTCGTAATCTACTACCGTTGTATCATCTAAAAACTGAACGCCTGTGATCTTAATGATTCCCCCGTTATTTCCTTCGAGGACAATAGGAAATGTACCTGTATAATCTGCTATTATGTCTCTTTGTATTACGTCATGAGCATTAATAATCTGAGTTCTATTAATCATCAGCGTTACATAAGCTGGTTTGGGATTAATCGCCGACGGGGGGCTAAAGTTCAGACGTCTCTCTCCATACCCTCCCCCGCCTCCGCCTTCTTCAAATCGAGTCTCCAGATCATCTTTGATCCAATAAAACAAATCGCCCTCGATATCATCGTCTTTTATGATAAGTTGCGTCGATACAGGTGTGAAGATGATTTCATCCACGGTAAAATGCTTATCATGATAATTGCCCGAAGTTTGAGGTCGAAATTTGGTCGTTAGAGGCGCTGTCTTCTCGGTCGATAACGGGATCGTAACATTCCAATTGCCCTGGATGCTGCCGATTCGCTCTACCAACATGGTAAGCTGCGGATTATCAGATAGTACAGAGGTATTAAGTAATGTCGTTCCTACAAACGTATGGTCTCCGGTAATTGTAAACACATGGGTCCACATCATGGCCGAGTGGGAATCTTCCATCTTCAATTTGTAATATACTGCAGCATCGTCAGAGGTCAAGTTTTTCTTGCCCTTAAGGAATTCCACCTCATAATTAACCACAATTTGAACACCATCAAAAAAGGCATCGGCTACAGTCAATCGGATGTCCTTATCGGTCACTGAAATATTGGTCTGTGTGCTTAGATTTTGTTGTTCGATTCGCTCAAGTCCGTTGCCAAAACTAGCACCAGAGCTCTTGTACAGCAGCTCTATAAATTTCGATTTTTGAAGAGCGGCACCAACTGAGGGTGACAGAAGCCATGCTCCGATAACGATCACCGTACATAAGACAAAGGCGTTAACAATTAATAACCATTTTCTGCGTACGAGCTTGACTCCAGGATGATGAACCTTCGGTTCACCGAGAGCAGACTTCTCGAACCGCTGCCACAAAGTATCGAAAGATACCGAGGGTCGAAGATGGCTCATGCGGTTCTGAACAGCATCGGCTACTTCAGGCGGTAGATCCATGCCAAGGTTCTGTCTAGATTGGGAATCCAGTGTCATTTCACATTCTCCTTTACCCCGATGAAAAGATGATGTTCCTTGCTGTCCGTTCGCAATTGTTTCAAAGCGGCATGAAGCCTGGATTTGCAAGTCCCTTCCTGGATTCCTAGCACAGCCGCGGTTTCTCGCAGAGACAGTCCGGTATAATAGTGCATAATGATGACCTCTCGTCTTTTCCCAGATAATAAATTAACAGCCATCCACAATTCCTGTTCCCGTTCATTCTGCATGATGAGATCTTCCAGCGATTCAGATGCTGCCGTCTCCGGTACTTGTCCCATCCAGGTAAGCCATCGCTGCTTTCGTAGTGTACCTCTGATCAGATTCAACGTGATTCTGAATAACCACGGTCGCAAAGGTTTCGATAGATCGTACAAATGATATTTGTGAAAGGCACGAAGGAATGCTTCCTGCGCGATATCATCGGCTAGTGCCCTTGATTTCGTCATCATAAGTGCAATTCCATATACATATGGGGCATGCTCCTCATACATCTCTTTCGCTTGCTCTTCAGTTATGGGTAATCCCCTCAAAGACTTTTCCTCCCTTCCCTTACACTCGTAGTAAATATGCTATCAACCGTCAAGAAGTTCGATTCAATATCTCTATAACAGGGATTATTTATATAAATTATATTTATTACTTGATCGAGAAGCCTTTTCATGTTCTCTTCAGATTTAATAATCTACTTTTATGGTATATCATTACCTTCCACATTAGAAACTTTTTCCAAAACCCTCACGTCTAATTGTAAAATAGCCTATAAAGGAGAACCCTCATGTCCTTCCTCAATCGTCTTATTAAATGTGTTGTTAGCCTCGTGCTTTTGTTTGTATCAATTATCCATGCAACTGATCAAGCATCAGCAGCTCCCAAACAAGTGAAAGTACATATGCCTGCGTTTAACGTTGAACTCAATGGTATCCTGATTGAAAATGAGCACCAAAAATATCCTTTGCTCGTTTATAACGATATTACTTATTTTCCTATGACCTGGGATTACAGCCGTGCCTTAAGCTTGTCCGTTAACTGGGATCAGGAAAGCGGATTGAGTATATTGCGAAACAACCAGTTCCGGCAAAAGCCACAGCAAAGTCTGGGATTTAACAATGATCCGAGCCATGATTACACGGCAACAGTTGCTGACTATCCGATCAACGTCAACTGGAAAAATATCGATAATGCTAATGAGCCATATCCGATTCTGCAGTTCCGCGACATCACTTATTTCCCTATGACCTGGCGCTTTACCCATGATGAATTTGAATGGGATACGAGCTGGGATAATAAAGCAGGGTTCAAATTAGCGACCATTCAGCATAAAGTGCTTTACCATCTGTTTTATGATGAGGGTGATTTCCTCTATGCGTACGGCAACCAAAATGATATATATCAAATAAATAAATCGCTGGAAGGGGCACCGGTCCGACTTGCTAAGGATGCCGCTGATAAGATCGCTAAGCATGAAAAGGACCGCTTTCAACCTTATCAGGCTGCCAATTTTGAAAATAAAAACGAAAAAGTTGAATTGAAAGACCAGACGATTATATATAAACAGCTCGAATTGCTGTCATTTTCGTCCAGTACGGAGGATAAACAGAAGGATAAGACAAAATCGAACGTAATGCCTATTGCCTTGCGCAACAAGGTCCATTCGTTTGAAAGTATAGTTCTACCTGTAAACAATCAAATCAGTTTTGTGCATCTCACAGTGTATTACTCGGATCGGGATATTTACACCCCACAAGACAGCTTTACATTCATTGTAAAAGACGGACGAGCGGTACCGGTTCCCGAATTCAATCAAAGACCGAATTATTTGATACCCAATAAGGACGGTTCCAGTTGGTTCATTAGCCAAGCTCCCTCCTCCATGTCTGCTCGTACTGCCAGACTTCGCGGCCAGGTTCTGCATGTTTCTTCTGATGGTACAACGACATCCATGAACAATCAGACTCAGGCGGAAAACCTTGATCTACTGTATGTTGATCAGGGCGCTTTAATAATTAGAGCTTACAGCGACTTATTACCGCCCCAACAAATCAAGGAAACGGACGGCATCTATGCGTTAGATGGAAATAAACCTGCAGCCAAGCTGTACCCTTATTTGCCCGGTGATTATTATGTTGACGCAAGCCGTAACCTATATCTGTTGGACGGGATGACAAACCGCCTTACCAACATAACGACCAATTCGTCCAAATATTGGTGGGATTATGAATTGATGACTCAATTATATTAACAATGAAAACAACCACATGTCGCTGAGGCGAGGTGTGGTTGTTTATTTTTATTTGTGTGCCTTTCCACGGTACTGTAATTTTTGCCTTAAAATCATGACAACCATTCTCGTTGTAATAGAGAGTAACAACGTTGATCAACGTATTCTCCATGAAAGGAAGCATATCCACGTAAAATGCCATCCTCGTTAAAACCAAGCTTTTTTAATAAAAGCATCGATGGTTCAGCATCCAGGTTGGTAAATGCTTCTATCCGATTGAATTCCATCGTTTCAAAACCAAAAGCAATGACGCTTTTTAATACTTCCGTCATGTAACCTTGCCGCCAATACTTTTTGCCCAAATCATAACCAATTTCTCCACGGGAACCTCGATGGGTCTCCCAACCGTTGTATCCACAAGTACCTACCAGGGTATTATTCTCTTTTAATATAATTCCCCATCTGAAGGCTTTATTTTGATGAAACAGGTTGTTCATAAAGGTTATTAAACCTTCTGCCTGCTGAATACTATCGAATGGGTCCTCCCCCATATCTTTTGTAACATCACCATCCGAAAATATTTCAAATACGGTAGGTGCATCCTCAAGCGTCATTTGACGCAATACAAAGCGTTCAGTCTCCAATAACGGGAACGTCTCCAAATTCAATTGAAATCACAACCTTTCTTTATAACAGATAAAGGAATCGTCTTAAAAGCGTCATACCTTGTTGAAACCAGTTTATTGTAATCGAAGGGTGAGAACAACGGATTTATTATTTATATCTAAACGTTCTGAAGGCTTTTCTTATTGTATTTAATTGAAAACTCAATTTATTGGAACATATTGACACAACTATTGAATGAGTGTACTATTGTGGTAGTACACTAGTTTTGTATCTTTTGCATTTTTAGGGGGAACTGCAGTTGAAGGTTTGGTGGAGTTTGTTCAAGAAGGAGTTGGCCTTCGGTACAAGATGGTCAGGGCCTATATGGATTTATTTAAGCGTTGTATTAATTTTGGGGGGCTTATCCGTCTTTTTCTCATATCGCTTTCAATCTGGATTGTTTAGTAATTTATGGCTGTTTATTATGTATCTCCATTTTTTTGCTCCCGCCGCATATATGTTGATAAGCTTGAGAAAGGAACGTAAGTTGGACCCCTTTTGGTTGCAATTGCCATTACCTGGCTGGAAGCTGTTAGCGGCGAAGTATGCAGCTGCATTAGTTGAATTCATTTCTGGCTTATTGGTTTCAACCGCTTTTTTCTTATGGGTGCAAGCTGTTGAAAAATCTGGAGTTGTATGGTTAAGCGGGGAAGAGAATCGAATTGAAATTAATGTTGAAGCTCAGAAAATATTGGTCGTATTCAATAGTTTTAATATTTCCCTTGTTATGGAGTTTATCTCCATATCCTTTGCGCTGGCGATTACATTAGTACTGCTGTATCTTACTGCTTCGGCGTTAAGAAACCGATTTGGACGCTGGAACTGGCCTCTGGCTGTATTGTTCCTTCTAGCCATTTCAACCTTGGAATATTTCTTTGAGCAAACTGCCGTATATCGTTATCTTTTCCACTGGGGTAACCCGGCTGTCGACGGGGCAGGAAGCTTATTCAACTCTTTTGGTGAACAGCTGTGGGTATGGTTGAATATGGCAGTATGTTTGTACTTATCGGCATGGCTCTTGGATCGCAAAGTGGAGGTGTAGGGTATGGTTGAACAATTTTCGAACACACAACCGATTTATTTGCAACTGGTGCAGCGTATATGCCGACAAATTGTTCGACGGGAGGTACAACCTGGTGAGAAATTACCCTCTGTACGTGATCTGGCGGTCATATATGGAGTAAATCCAAATACCGTACAACGAGTGAATATGGAGTTAGAACGGATGAAAATTGTTGAAAGTCGAAGGGGACAGGGTATCTACGTGACAGAAGACAGCTCAAGGCTAGCTTTGATGAGAGAGCAGCTGAAGGAAGAGCAAATTACTCGTTTTGCAGATGAGATGAGGGAATTGGGCTATTCCGAAAAGGAAATTATTGCTGGGGTAAAGGCATTTTTGGAAAGTAAAAGCAAGTAGACTTACTAAGTGGAGGAGGGGTTCAGATGGGCATAGAAACTGCGAAGTCAGAGCCTATTATCATTTTTGATCAAGTGGAGAAAAGGTTCTTCGGTAAAATAGCTATAGATAAGGTGAGCTTTACCATTCCAAGAGGTGAAATAATTGGGGTTATAGGGAGAAACGGCAGCGGTAAATCCACCGTTCTTAAATTAATGGCCGGATTGCAAAAACCGAGTGCGGGTCGTGTGCTGCTGAATGGCCGCGCCCCGGAGCGACTAAGCTCTAGAGAGGTTGCTTTTTTGCCGGAGGCTGATGTGTATTATCCGTTCCATACTGTGAAAAAAGCACTGCAATTCTACGATGAGATGTTTGAAGATTTTGATGGGGATAAGGCGTTAGAGGTGGTTCAAACCTTTCAATTGGATATAGAGCAGAAAGCCTCTCAATTATCGAAAGGACAACGCGCCCGATTGAAATTAGCATTGACTCTAGCACGACAGGTGCCTTTAATAGTGATGGATGAGCCGTTATCAGGCCTGGACCCCTTGGTACGAGAGGATATTATCCGCAGCGTTATAGCATTAATCGATCCACAGAAACAGACTTTGGTTATGACTACTCATGAGGTAGATGAGATTGAATCCTTGTTGGATAAAGTAATGCTGATTAACGATGGAAGACTAGTTGGTTATGAAGAGGTCAGTCGAATTCATGGTGAATATAACGTTGGATTAGTTGAATGGATGAAGAGAAAAGTATAAGAGGAACTTATAGCTATAATTAATTTTATATATACAGCTCATTTCAATGGGGAGGAAGCATCAATGGGACGAAAGGGATGGGCCTGGTTAATTGTAGGCGTATTATTTGTAAGCTTGGTAGTAATTCTTATTACGAAGTCTGACTCGCTAATGAGTGGGAATGTAATGGGAGGTAAGCAAAAGTGGAATGAAGAAACCGTTCAAGGTAAAGGCAATGATAAAGTAGTCCAGCTGTTTGTAGAAGGTGCTATTACTGAAAAAAGTGGGAGCTTTTCAAGCGGTTTAAATGCAGGCAGCTACATTACCCAGCTGGAGCAGGCTCGCAAGGATAAAGATGTAAAAGCTGTTGTGATCCGGGTAAACAGTCCGGGGGGAGAGGTAGTAGCTTCAGACGAGATTCATTCCAAAATTGTGGAGCTGAAGGAAAGCGGGAAGCCGGTTATTGTGAGTATGGGCTCGATGGCTGCTTCAGGAGGTTATTATATCTCGGCTCCAGCAGATTATATATTTGCTAATCCTGCAACTTTAACAGGCAGTTTGGGCGTTATTTTCTCTATAGCCAATTATGAGAAAGCAGCTGAGTGGCTTGGTTACAAGGAAAATACAATCACAAGTGGCGCATACAAAGATATCGCAAGTCCACTTCGGGAGATGAAACCAGAAGAGAGAGAAATATTTCAAAAGCTGGTAGATGAGAGTTATCAACAGTTCGTTACAGTTATTGAAAAAGGGCGTAAGCTGCCGCGAGAGACGGTACTGAAGCTTGCAGACGGACGTATCTATTCAGGGCAACAAGCTAAAGCCTTAGGTCTGATCGACGCATTCGGAACTATGGAGGTAGCTACTGCCTATGCATCAGAAAAAACAGGAATTCCCAATCCAAAGGTGGTCCGTTATGTAAAGGAGCCCTCTTTATCGGATTTATTCAGCGGTGCGATGATTCAATCGGCATCTCCTGCGGCGCAGGTGTTGCAAGAAGTACTACCAGAAGTATCCATAGGTCCTCGACTTATGTACCTTTTTAAATATTAATTTCTTAGAGGGAGTGAAGAGGGATGGAAAGCGAAACAAGATCAGAACCATTATATTCAGGGGGGAAAACTTCTTATTCAGAAACCATTGGCACTGAAAGAAGATACGCAGGGTTCTGGATTCGATGCGGGGCTACTCTGTTGGATGGAGTTTGTTTACAAACCGTATTCATTATTGTTCATTTATTACTTGGCTACAGTTTACTGGAGCCACCGTCTGCTGTTTCTTTGATCGAGTCGTTACTAGCCGGCGTTTATTATATTGTAATGACTGTGATCTGGGGACAAACCTTAGGCAAGATGGCTACAGGCATCAAAGTCATTCGTAATGATGGAACTCCAAATACTTGGGGAATCATTATTTTAAGAGAGACTGTCGGTAAATTTGTATCCAGTATTATTCTATGCGTCGGTTATATGATGGCAGGCTGGGATGGTAAAAAACGTGCACTTCATGATAGGATGTTTGCAACTCGTGTAGTGAAGGTAAATAAATAATTTTATATAGTTGGAAATGAGAAGAGCCTTGGCCGCTGAGTAAAATGGCGGAAAGGCTCTTTTTGGATATAGGTCGCGTCTCTATCCTATGTATAAAAGTCCGTTGAACAAGTTGATGCAAAAGCGTGCGGATCACGCCTCCGAGATTATGCTGTTCTACATCTCTTCCTGCGATTCATACATTTTAATCACAAATGCGGTTCCCTGCCCCAGTTCACTTGTGACTTCTATCGAGCCTTGATGCCGATCGATAATTTTTTTGACGGTGGCCATCCCAATCCCGGTGCCTTCATAGCCTTTGGCATTATCGAGCCTTTTGAAGGCGGTGAAGATGTGGGGAATATCCTCGCTTCTCATCCCGATACCGTTATCCTCAATCAGCACCGTAAAGGCACCATCCTCTTCGTTGTGTACCATTGAGATCTGGATAATCGGCGTAACTTCAGCACGATGGTATTTAATGCCGTTACCTATAATATTTTGAAATAGCTGATACATTTGTGTCGCATCCGCTTGAATGATCGGCAATCTATGCCTGACCATGACCTGACCCTTATTCTGTTCAATGGTGCTGCTTAAATCCGTGATCACATGGTTGATAACTTCATTAAGATCCACTTCGGTATAAGAGGATGCACTGGCATTTAATTGTGCGTAGGATAGCAAATCCGTAATCAGATGCGTCATCCGCTCTGCTGTTACGGAAATTTTCGAAATGTACCCCTGTCCCTTCATACCCAATTCAGAGCTGTGCCGGGCGAGCAGAAGCTCACTGAGACCCGTAATGACATTCAATGGATTTTTGAGATCGTGGGAAACGACCTGAGCAAATTCCATCAAGCTTTCATTGCTTCGCTTCAGTTCGGTTTGCATCGATTCCAGCTCGATCTTCCTCAGGTTCAATTCCAGGAATACCCGTACTTTGCTTAACAAAATATCCGGATTAACCGGCTTGAACAAATAATCGACGGCGCCACTCTCGTAGCCTTTGAATACACTTTGGTCCTCCGTATCGCTGGCCGTTACAAAAATGATCGGAATCTGGCTCGTCTCGTCGTTACTGCGCAACAGCTCTGCGAGCTCGAATCCATCCATCTCCGGCATATTGACATCCAATAAAATAAGCGCAAAATCATGCCTGAGCGTAAACGATAACGCCTCATTGCCGGATTCAACGATGAATATCTCACAATCCAGCACGCGTAATATTTTTTGCATCGCAATTAAGTTTTCCTTGCGGTCATCGACTACCAATATTTTTAATGTTTGGCTTTTATCATTTCGACTGTTCATAGGCTCCTCCTCATTGTATTCATTATGAATCATCGGTTGGAAGGCTGCAGCTCCAGCAGGTATTTCCCAATTTCGTCCAAGGCTAAAAGTTGATCGACCTTGACCACACTCATTGCCGCGAGCGGCATAATATTGTACTCCGCTGTTGCCGGGTCCTGTATGATGGCCTGGCCTCCGTTCATCTTAATGTTACGCAGCCCTTCACTGCCATCGCGATTAGCTCCCGTTAGAACGATGCCGAGACACTTCTCTTGAAAAACAAATGCAGCACTATCAAATAGCACATCAATCGATGGACGGGAATAATTCACCTTGGGGTCCATCGAAAGACTAAACATGCGTTCATCCTCTATCAGCAGATGATAGCCGGGTGGGGCCACATAAACATAACCGGGACGGATCGCTTCTTTATCTGCCGCTTCTTTGACACAGATGCTGACCTGTTCATTCAAATAATCGACAAGAAAGCTGTCGCTGCCCTCTAGCAGATGCTGAACAATGATGACGGGGAGGTGATAATCCGCCGGGAGATAAGCCAGTATGGTTACCAAAGCCTTAAGTCCCCCTGCAGATACACCAACAACGACTGCTTCCAATTGATTCATAACCTTGTGACTTCCTTTCCAGGTGTCTGATCAAGCTACTTAGGTAATTGCTTTCGAAAAATTCTCCACTTGCATGAAAGCGTCTCAAAATCTGAATGAATATCTGAAAATTCGATCGATTCCTTGCTGCCGATACACAAAAATCCGCGAGAAACGAGACTGCTGTTAAAAAGACGAAAGACCTGATTTTGCAGCTGCTTATCAAAATAGATCAGCACATTACGGCAAACGATCAAATGCATCTCGCCAAAGGCTTGATCCGTAGCCAAATTGTGCTGGGAGAACACAATATTCCTTTTTAAATCCTCGTTGATTTTACCCATCTGATATTTGGCATGGTAGTAATCTGAAAAGGAGGACTTGCCTCCGCTTTTTTGATAATTTGAAGTAAACTTACGAATGTTCTCCAGAGAATAAATGCCTTCCTTGGCAATCTGCAGCGACTCCTGATTAATATCCGTTGCGTAGATCTGAACACGGTCATAGAAGCCTTCTTCTTCTAACAGGATCGCCATCGAATACACTTCTTCACCTGTTGCACAGCCTGCATGCCAGATTTTCACAAAAGGATACGTCATCAATAAAGGGATAACCTGCTTGCGCAGTTCCGCAAAAAACTCCGGGTCCCTGAACATTTCGGTAACGGTCACCGATAAATCCAACAGCAGTTGGTTGGTAAAAGCTTCATCATACAGCACCTTTGGAATCATATCAGAAATGTACGTCAGGCCATTTTTTTGTTTGATATAGTGCAATCTTCTCATCAAAGAGGAACGGGCATAATTGCGAAAATCATACCCGTGCCGCAGAAAGATCGCATCCAGGAGAAGATCGATCTCGATCTTTTCCGATATTTTGTCGCTCATTGTTATTGAAAGAGCCATACTCTGATTAATGACAATAATTTGTCGGTATCCACAGGCTTGGTCATATAATCGTTGGCTCCCCTTTCTATACATTTTTCCCGATCACCCGTCATCGCCTTGGCGGTCAGCGCAATGATGGGAAGCGATTGAAACTTCGGCATTTCACGTATTCGGCTGATCGCTTCATAGCCGTCCATCACGGGCATCATAATATCCATAATGACGAGCTCTATGCCATTCTCGCTGTCCAGCTTGTCCAAAGCCAGCTTGCCGTTATCGGCCATGATCACTTCCAGCCCGTGTTTCTTCAAAATCTTGGACAAGGCAAAAGTGTTCCGAAGATCATCATCCACAAGCAGCACTTTACGCCCTTTCAGCGTCTCATCGGAGTCACGCACCATCCGAATCATTTCCTTCTGCTCTGGAGGCAGTAGCTTATGGATGCTATGCAGGAATAACGATACCTCGTCCAATAAACGGTCTGAAGAATTAACGCCTTTAATGACAATGCTGTCCGTAAAGCGGTTCAGCTCCTTAAATTCCTCCTGGCTGAGCTCTTTACCCGTGTTGATAATGATTGGAGGCACCGGGTTCTCCATATCCTTGACCAGCTCCTGCAGCATCTCAAAGCCCGTCATATCCGGCAGCGTCAGGTCCAGAATCACACAATCAAAAGTCTCAGCACGCATCCGCTCCAGACCTTCCTTACCGGTATACACACTATGAATTTCGACCTTCTTATGTTTCAACAGCTCACGGATTGCCTTTTGATTGTTGTAATCATCTTCAACGACCAGCACCTGCTGGATACGTTCGTGCAGCACATTTTCAATTTTGGCAAATACGGTATCAAAGTCGTCCGAATCCAAAGGCTTGGACAGAAAACCGATGGCTCCACGCTGCAAGGAATCCGAGTTTTTATCTCTTCCCGAAATAATGTGAACCGGAATATGGCGGGTTTCATTGTGATATTTCAAATGGTCCAATACTTTAAGTCCATCCATATCGGGCAGGCCTAGATCGAGCAGAATCGCGCTTGGGATATACTGCTTGGCAATTTGCAGGGCACTGAAGCCATCACCTGCTGCCAAACATTTAAAACCTTTTTTTCGTGACATATCCATCATGATTTTCGCAAACTGACGATCATCCTCAACGATCAAAATCGTTTTTTCCTGAACCGGAATTTGCAGCAGCTCGCGGTCATCAGGCAAAAACACTTTGATTTGCGGTACAAAATCATCCTCAAGTGCACTGGCTGCCTGCGTCTCACTACTTGGTAGCTCGGACTCTGGTACCGCACTTCGGACAGCAGGCTGGCTGCGCGCTTCCGCACTTGGTATAACCGCCCCACTCAGTGGCAGATACAAGGTGAAGGTGCTACCCTTACCTTCCTTACTCTGCATATGAATCTCGCCACCCAGCAGCTTGGCAAGTTCTCTGGAAATCGTTAACCCGAGGCCCGTTCCCCCATATTTGCGGCTCGTTGTACCATCGGCCTGCTGGAACGCCTCGAATATCGCTTTTTGCTTATTGGCAGGAATTCCGATTCCGGTATCTGTGACCGATAAGGCAAGAACTCCGTTGGCGGACAGGTCGCTGTTGTGATAGGAAGCCTGAGTGTCTGCCAGTGCGATCCTTAGCGTAACCGAACCGGAAGAAGTGAATTTGAGCGCATTGGACAGCAGGTTTTTCAAAATTTGCTCGGCACGCTGCCCGTCCGTAATGATTTTATTCGGAACGTTGTTCTCACGAATCAGCTCAAACTGCAGACCTCTTTCTTTGGCAACAGGATTAAATTGAATCTGCAGCGATTGAAGCACCGTATCGATCGTGACTTCTTCTTGCTGAACGTCTAATTTGCCTGCTTCCACCTTGGACAAATCCAGAATATCATTAATCAGCCTTAGCAGATCCAGACCTCCGCTGTGAATAATCTTGGCTGACTCAATCTGGTCATCGGACAAATTGTTCTCATCGTTGGCAGCTAACGATTTGGCCAGAATGAGCAAGCTGTTCAGCGGCGTGCGCAGCTCATGCGACATATTGGCGAGGAATTCGGATTTATATTTGCTCGCCAGCTCCAGCTCTTTTGCCTTTTCTTCCAATTCCTGCTTGGATAATTGAATGAATTGATTTTGCTTCTCAATACCGGCTTTCTGCAGCTCCAGGTAATTCGATTTCTCTTCCAATTCCTCGTTAATCGCCTGCAGCTCTTCGCTTTGGATCCTCATCTTGTCCTCGGATTGCTTGAGCATCCGGGTCTGCTCCTCCAGCTCTTCATTCGCAGTCCGCAATTCCTCTTGCTGGGTTTGAAGCTCTTCGGTCAGCAGCTGGGATTCATGCAGCAATTGCTCGGTACGCTGACGGCTGTTCACACTATGGATCACAACTCCCAGTGATGCAGCCAATTGCTCCAGCAGGTCATGCTCAATGGCGGTGAAAGCTCTGAATGAGGCAAGCTCGATTACCGCGAGCACTTCATCCTCGAAGAGGATAGGAAGCACCATAATTTGCAGTGGCTTATGCTCCCCAAGTCCCGAGTTAATCTGGATATAATCAGCGGGCACATCCGTTAGCAATATTGGTTTTTTTTCAAGAATGCTTTGCCCCACTAACCCTTCACCCGACTGGATCCGGTTCGATATGCTTTTTCTTTCTTTATGCGCATAGCTGCCGAGCAATACATATTCGCCGTAATACGGGTCGTTTTTATTCGTTTCTTTCACATAAAATACACCCTGACCCGCCTTGACCAGCTTTGATATTTCCGAAATAAGCTCATTGACCAGCTGCTGCAGACTAATCACACCTTGGGCCATACCTGTAATGTGGGCTAGCTGTGTTTTGAGCCAGAATTGCTGTTCATTTTGCTCGGTCGTATGCTTTAAAGAAGCAAGCATCCTGATCAAGGCTACGCTCAGTTGATCGCGGTCTGAACGCGGAACAATCGTTTGCTCATATTCGCCTAAAGAAATCCGATCTGCCTGCGTAATAACCTCACGATAACTAAGTACCATCTGGTTAAAAGCATTCATGAGTTCGCCGAATTCATCTTTGGAGTCTACATGAAGATGTACATCCGTCTCACCTAGTAATATCAGCTCCGTCGAATTCTTGAGAGTGCGAATTTGCCCAACCATCATTCTTGAAATCACGACAATGACCAGAACGGAGACAACAATAATAATAATATTTAAAATAATGGCATTAATTAATGATTTTGTCGTATTTTTTCGAATCGTATCCATCGTTTGCAGCAACTCTTTGGAAAGTCCGTCTTCGACCTGCTTGAGCAGATCAATACGATCCGTGGAAACTGCGTACCATCTCTCAGGATCGATACCAAGCGTCTTACCAGGCTCCAGCTTCAGGATCTGTTGAATATACCGATTGGATTCGTCAATGGAAGGACCTTTGATCGTGTTCTGATACAAGCTGCGTGCATCAGCAGTCGCAGACGTCGCGGACACCGTATAATAAAGTTTCTGCTCGTTCTCCAGTAAATTGATCTGGGTCACATCACTGAGCTCAAGGCTTCTTTCTGTAAGGGCGCTGTAGATCACCGCCCTCTCCTTGCTGACCGCAGACTTGCTGCGGGAGAATTGAATATAAGAGGACAGCATATTGGAAATTTGTTTGTTCGAGCCTGATTGATTCATATTTTCCATCATTGTAAAAAAACTGCCGACAACATCTATGTAATAGGCCTGCGCCTCGGTATCCTTGATTTTATCCTGATCGATCTGGGTGCGAAGAGCGGTAATTTTATCAAGCTTCGCTACCGTATCCGAGAAGTCCTTATAAAACTTTTCCCCCAGGATATCCGAATCCGTCGCGCGCAGCTGCTGCTGGATCGCGATGATTTTCTCATCCGTCGGCTTGCGCTGTGCTATCAGCATATTGAGGCGGTTAACGGTTTTATCCCCGTAGTATCCGGTGACGAGACCACGCTCCTTCTGAAATTCATGAATTAAATCATTCATGGAAACCTCGGCCGTAACCAACACCTGAAGCTTGTTAATCTCAGACAATTCATTCACTTTTTCATAAATCGTATTGACAGAGAAGTACAACAGCCCAAGCATGGGAAGTACGATCATGAAGAGCAGCTTGCTATTTATTCGTGCATTCTTAATCCATTGCATGCGGTTCGTCCTCTCTTATTGGCGATCTGATGTCCACCACTAATAACTACTGAATATTATATTATTGATAGGTAACATAATCCATCCTTTTTCGACAGGTCGCTGAAATTAACCAAATTAGGTCACACCATTGGATTAACATCGATTCGATCGATTTCACCAAGAAATCGCTATTATTGTAATAAGCGGTCATATATAATAAAATAAAGTAACCTAACGTTGATTAGGATAACTACATGCTAGTTACCTTTATAAGGGGTGGATGTCCGATGACGGCAAGTAAAATAAAAACAGCCGCTCTGCGCTTGTTTGCGCAAAACGGCTATGATGCAGCACCCTTATCCGAGATTGCCAAAGAGGTAGGAATCAAGACACCTTCCCTGTATGCTCATTTCCCCAGCAAAGATGATTTGTTCCGAGCTGTATTCGAAGATGTGCTGAGCGAGCAGCAGCAGCGTATTAAAGCCCTTATTAACGAAATTCGCGACGACTCGATCCACGATCAGTTGTTTGGTATCTGGCAGGATACATGCCGGACGTATTTGTTAAGTGAAATCAACATGACCTTTATAAAAAGAGCTATGCTCTTTCCGCCCATCACTTTACAGGAGGAGCTGAGAGCCCGGTTTACTGCATCCGAGAACACGCTGTCGACGGCGTTGACCCATATTTTTGCAGAAGGCATGCGGCAAGGCATCATTCGCAGCGAGCAAATCACAGATTTGATTGCCTCCTATTATTGCATGCTGGATGGTGCTTTTATTCAGCAATTTTACTATTTGCCTGATCACTTTGAGCAGCGGATGCATAGCGTCTGGCGGATGTACTGGCAGGGTATTTCAACCATTCAGCCTTAAACACGTGAGCTGCCAGGCTCGGATTGATGCTAGCTTAATGCTACCTTTTCGAACTGGGTCCGATACAGTCGCGCATATAAGCCGTCCTGATCCAGCAGCTCGGTATGGCGCCCCGACTCCAGCACACGTCCAGCCTCAAGCACGATGATCCGATCCGCCGCCAAAATCGTTGATAGCCGGTGGGCAATCACGAGCGTCGTGCGTCCGTGCATTAAGGAATCCAGCGCCGTCTGTACATAAGCCTCTGATTCGGAGTCCAGATGCGAGGTAGCTTCATCCAGCACAAGAATGCGCGGGTTCTTGAGAATCGCTCTGGCAATAGCCAGACGCTGCCTTTCTCCACCTGACAGCCGATGACCACGCTCTCCAACCATCGTATCATAGCCATTTGGCATTGCCGCAATCGTCTCATGAATATAAGCTTGCCGACAGGCCTTCTCCAATTCTTCATCTGTTGCGTCAAGCTTGGCAAACAACAAATTATCACGAACTGACGCATGGAACAGGAATGATTCCTGTGTAACAAAGGCCACCTGCTCGCGCAGCGATGACAATGTGACGGACGCAGCGTTATGACCATCAATCGTCACAACCCCTTCAGTCGGATCGTACAATCTGGCCAGCATGCCGATCAATGTCGATTTTCCGGCACCACTTGGCCCTACTATAGCTACAACCTCACCCGGGAGTGCAGTAAAGGTGACCTGCTGCAATGCATATTGACCTGGCTGATAGGCATACGAAACATGGTGAAACCCAACCTGCCCCTGTACGGAAGACAGCGCCTTCGCCCCAGTCAAATCTTTGACATCAGGCTCCATATCCTCGTATTCGAATATCCGCTGAAAAACGCCAAGTGCCGTCTGAACCTCCACCTGAAGATTCAGCAGCGTGCCAATCGGACCGTACAATCGTCCCAAATAAGCAGCAAAAGCTACGATACCGCCTATCGTCATCGATCCCTCGACCACATTCCAACCACCGTACAAATATATCAATGCCGTGCCGAGCGGTCCCAATACACCGAGCACCATCCCATACCACCGACCGACCAGATTGAGCTTCAGCTCCAAATCCATAACCCGCTGGTTCAGCACGTCAAAATCCTGCTCCTGCTTGCGTTCCTGCTGGAAAATCCTTGTTAATAATGCACCGGATACACCAAAAATTTCCCCAAGCTGGGATGACATCTCGCCGCGTACCCGCTGCGTTTCGCCCCGCAGCCGCTTGCGAATCTGAGATACCTTACGAACAGGCAATATAAATAAGGGTAAAATAACCGTAGCCAATATCGCAAGGCGCCAATCCAATACGAATAAAATGACGATCGTCGTGATCACAATAACACCCTGTGTGACAGCTGATACAACGAGGGTTGTCACTACATTTTGCACCGCTAGCACATCGCCAGTTAGCCGCTGAATAATCTCCCCTGACTTGGCGTCCGTGAAGAAGCTCATGGACTGCCGTTGTAAATTGGCAAACAACGAGCGTCTTAAATCGCGCATCACGCCCTGACCGACTTTGGTGTTCTGGTGATTTTGCCATACACTGAGTAAGCCGCTGCTGACAGGCAGCAGCACCATCAATCCGATCAATTCGATCAGTTTCCTTTTGTCACCCTGTGGGATCGCTGTATCTATAATTTCCTTCATCACGAGCGGCGGTATAAGTCCAATTAATGCGGCACCTAATGCCAGTAAAATAATAATAACCAGCTGCACACGGTATCCGCGAAACAAGCCGTAAATCCGCCGCAGCGATACTTCCTTCAAGGTGGCTTTACCTCTGCTTTGTAAGGTTTGCTTGCTTCCACCTTCCCAGCCGCCTCCGCCTCCACCTTCTCTCATGCTCATCCTAATTCTCCCTCCGGTGTTAACCCTGCAGCCGACTCCAATGGAAATACGTCCATGATGCTGGTTGTGATTTCCTTGGCCATTGTCATAATCCGATACAACGAGGTACCCTGCAGTATCGCATATTGATTCCCCTCATTATGATTAACAATAGCGGCAATCGAATAATTTCCTACAGGCGGCAGCATCCGCCCCACCGACTTGCCAGGCTCCATCGGCTGATTGGACACCTGATAGCTGGTTATGGAAGAAGACTGCCCGAGACAGGCATCGATAGCGATAAATGATTTACCGGATTTCATCAACGGCAGGCTGGTCAGTCGATGAATCATATTGCTTGCATCCAGAGGGAATTCCAAGGTACCCAGCACCTGGGTATAGCCCGCCTCCTCCAGCATCGTGCCTACCAGCGGACCGAGCGAATCCCCAGTCGAACGGTCAGTACCGATGCATAGAAACACCAGATCCTCCGTCCTTACCCCGCTCCTCCGTATGGAAAGCATAAATTCGCCAAGCTCGGGTCCCTTGATTCTTTTACGTATGATCGGGAATGCCTCTTTCATCAGACTCCTCCTAGCGGTTGCTCTTATACAATCATGAATGTATTTATTGTAGCACAAAAATTATGAGATGGCTCTGATCCATTTGTTCAATGCGGGCTGCCAATGCTATAATGCTAAAAAAAGCGCTTCATGGGAGGGATCATCCATGTTCATTTTCAAGCTGCTGGTCATCCTGACGCTCGGTTACTGGATCATGATGCTTGGTGATACGCTGTGGGCACGCAAGCTGATGCGGCAGCTGCCTGCAAGTCCCAAGCCGGGAGGCTCCGCTTCCACGGAATCCTTCGCATCCGCAGGCCTGGCGCAGCCACGCGGTACTACAGCGAAAGAGCTCCCACTCGTATCTGTCATCATAGCTGCCAAGGAAGAAGAGGCCTCGATCACCGAAACCGTTAAGCATTTGCTTAATCAAACGTATCCTAGGTTCGAAATCATAGCGGTTAATGACCGTTCGCAAGACGGCACTGGTCACAAGCTGGAGGAGCTGCGCAAATGGTCACAAGGCAAACGGCAGGTAGAGGTACCGTTGACCATCATCCATGTTACAACACTCCCCGCTGGCTGGCTTGGCAAAAACCACGCGCTGTATCAAGGCTTCCTGCAGGCGCGCGGACAAGTTATTTTATTTACTGATGCGGATGTGCTGTTTCAGCCGCACGCTCTTGCCGATGCGGTGCACTATATGAAGGAAACCGAAGCTGACCATCTGACATTGACACCCAAGATCGTTGTTAACAGCTTTTGGCTGAGCGCGTTCGTGCAATATTTCTTCTTTGCCTTATCTTTATATATCCGACCTTGGCGCGCCAACATCGACAGTCAGCACAAGCATGGGATGGGCGTCGGTGCTTTCAATATGATTACCCGGCAGGCGTATGATAGGATCGGCACCCACCAGGCGTTCGCATTTCGCCCTGACGATGATTTGCAGCTTGGCATGCGGGTTAAGCAAGCAGGTCTGCGCCAGCGGCTGGCCTCAGGTCGGACGCAGTTAGCGGTGGAATGGTACAAGAGTCTGCGTGAGGCTGTGCAAGGACTGGAGAAAAATATTTTTTCCGGTTTTCAATATCGCGTGCTGCCTGCTGCCGCTGGCGTGATTGGACAATTGCTGTTGTTTTTCTTCCCTTTTGTCGCGATCTTCGTGCTGGACGGCTGGGTGTTCTGGAGTTATGTACTTTCCATTGTACTGATGTTATCCGTTTACAGCCTGCTGATTCAATCGTTGATTGGCAAGATCGGCAAGGAGCTGCTCGTGTTCCCCGCTACCGTATGTTTGCTCAGCTATATCGTCACACGTTCCGTATGGCTAACGCTGCGGCAGGGCGGCATTCATTGGCGAGGTACCTTTTATGTGCTGGAGCAACTAAAAAAAATGAAGCGTTGAGCCGCTTCACACGTCGATATCAGCCTTCACTTCACAAAATTTTAACACTACAAACAATTATGATATTATAAAATATAAACAGAGGCGTACACGATAGTCATCAACTACCTGTTACTACGCTAACTCATCATAAAGGAGAGAACTAATTATGACGACACTTTCCCACCGACGCTTCACTTATGCCACTGGAGCTACACTCCTCACGTTCGTTCTCATCATTACCTACCAATGTATTCAATCCCTGTAATGTTAAACAAATAATTGGAGATGAATCGTCGTCGATACCAGCAGTCTGGACGATTCATCTTCCCATCATAGTGGAGCTGCTCTAGCTTCATCTTCAAGGATATGGCGCAGCTGCCGTATCCTTTTTACTTGGCTCAGACTTATGAGTTGCCGAACCAGGCTCTTGGATATTCGGGACATTAATGGTACATTTAATGACAGCATATTGACGATATAATGAAAGAGGGCACATGCTTTGAATTCAATGGACAATAAACAGGCCGCAAGCCTGATTGAGAAATGGATTCCCTATTATGAGATGGATGAGCCTGAGGCCTGGGAGCGGGATGAATACCCTTCTGTGAAAAACGCCTGCAAATCGATGCGATTGGCCATTCAGGTGCTCAGAGGCAAGCCTGCTGCAGGAGATGCACAGCTTAAAGAAGCTGCCAAGCAGCTGGAGCAGTTTCTGGAGGAGCACTATCTTGATGACCCCGATGAATGGGAAAAAGAAAACGTCGCTTTTGTCCAGCAGGTGCTGGAAGCGATTCAGTATACGATCGTGTTCCTAAAAAAATAGGGCAATTCTGGTGAATAAGTCCCGCTGCGCGACCGAAGTATTCTTCCGATTGCTGTCGTTTCCAGATTTATTTTATAAGACATTTAGCGGTAAAATTCCGGAAACAAAGGCACCGCACCGCTATCTACAGAACACCACGGTCGCTCCGCTCTTTATTCAACAGAATTCCTAAGGGAATTGCTAACCTAAACAGCCGTTGCACCTGCTGCTCACCGATCATCAATCTGGCTTATCTTACTTGTACTTATTCTTATCACTTATTTGTATGCAGCCTGTTGAGACTTCCTCAGCGGGCCTTCTTGTTATTTCCGGCTTAAGAAATTGTTAAGATATACCCTGCCATTTAATTAAGAACTACCGATTATAATGAGGCTATACACAGGATAGTCAGGAGGAGGAAGCCCATATCGCAGCTCCCAAAACAATACTTATTGTCGACGATGAGAAGGAAATTATCGATCTGCTGGAAATTTATTTAAAGAACGAAGGCTATCTATTGCTGCGCGCATCCGATGGAGAAGCCGCACTACATATTTTGCAAAAAGAAGAGGTGGATTTGATCGTGCTCGACATTATGATGCCCCGAATGAACGGGATAGAGGCTTGTCTCAAAATCCGTGAACAGCAAAACATGCCCATTATTATGCTCTCTGCCAAAGGAGAGGATATGGACAAAATTATTGGACTCAGCAGCGGCGCTGACGACTATCTCTCCAAGCCGTTCAACCCACTAGAGTTGATCGCCCGAATCAAATCACAGCTGCGTCGCTACACCCGGCTCAATATCCCTCTTGTAAACAAAGAGCATGAAATCGAGGTCGATGAGCTGCTTATCAACACACAGACTCACGAAGTCAAGTTGGATGGACGGAGCATTAAGCTGACACCTCGTGAATTTGCCATATTGGAACTGCTCGCCCGCCACCGCGGCATCGTGTGGAGTATCGAAAAAATTTATGAAGCGGTCTGGCAGGAAGCCTATTTTGATTCCGACAACACGGTCATGGTTCATATCCGCAAAATTCGCGAGAAAATGGAATCCAATCCGCGCAAGCCCAAATATATTAAAACCATCTGGGGGGTTGGCTACAAAGTTGAGTAAATATTCGGATATCCATCCTCAGTCTCGTTTGAACCGCTTTCCCTTTACCTGGTTCCCGTTTAATCTACTGCGCGGCTTGATCCTGTTCGCTATGGACCTGTTTCGTATGCTGAGTGGACAAGTCGGTCGCAGCCTGCGTCTCCAGTTGATGGTCACCTTTGCCTTCTGTCTGGCTGCTTCGCTGATCTTCTACTCCTTAAGCTCTGCCATATTCGGCGGCATCAAGCAGGAGCCTGTGATTGACTATGAATCCGGGGTGCAGCGTATCGATAATGCTGCCGAGAATATGGCTCGCATATTAAGCGATGACTACCACCACTATAATGAGACCGAGAAACAAAGTCCCGAAGCACAGGCCCTGATTGAAAAGCAGCGCGAACAGGAATTTACGGAGCAGGTACAGCGTGAAAGTTCAAGTAATCGTTATAAAATTATGGTTACCGACCTGTCTGGTACGGTCATATATAAAAGCCCGAACACGGCTGAAACCAGCATCGATATTCATAAAACGATCCGCAGCTCGATGGACACTCGCAGACAGCAAAATTTGACGCGGCGGCAGGAGGCTTCAAGCCTGTATCCGGTCACTTATAAGACGAAACCCGCCTATCTGTATGTGAGCGGCATTCCTGAGCCGAATATCAGCTACAAACGCGGAGAAAGTCCTTTTCCCATGGTTGGTGCGTTTATCCTATTTATCGTGCTCTTCTACTTTGTGACCCAGAAAAAAATGCGTTATATTGAGGAGCTCGCCGGAGGGCTCATTACAATTGCAACGGGCAATCTGAACTCCCGGGTGCCGGAGCGAAGTGACGATGAGCTGGGCTCGCTTGCCAAAAATATGAACCTGATGGCTGAGAAGCTGCAGCTGAAAATCGAAGAGGAGCGCCGGGCTGAGCGTTTGAAAAACGAGCTCGTGACCAACGTCTCTCATGACCTGCGCACACCGCTTACGCTTATTATCGGTTATCTCCGACTGTTAAATGACCGTAATTATGAGACGGAGCAGCAAGCTCGGACTTACCTCAGCATCGCTTACAATAAATCGGAGAAGCTCAATTCCCTCATTAACGATCTATTTATGTATACGAAGCTGACCCATCAGGATATCCCGTTAAATAAAGAAGGCATCGCGCTCAATGATCTGCTGGAGCAGTTGCTGGAGGAATTCGTGACACCAGCCGAGGAACAGCAGGTTATCCTCTCGCGCCATATCCCCAAGGAAAAATTATTTGTCAGCATCGATGTCGATCAGATGATCCGTGTATTCGAAAATCTGCTGGGCAACGCGCTGAAGTATAGTCCCAAGCCCGGGGTCATCACGGTCAGTATGATCAAGGAGCAGCGCTACGGCATCGTTCGGATTGGCAACAAAGCCGACGAACTGACCGAGCAGGAGCTGGAGCAGCTATTCGAACGATTTTTCAGAGTCGATGCCTCGCGTTCCTCGGACACAGGAGGTTCCGGTTTGGGGCTGGCTATAGCCAAAAGTATCGTTGAAGCGCATGAAGGTTCCATCGGTGTCGAGCAAAAGGACGGCGAGCTTGTATTTTATATTCGATTAAAGCTGGCTTGAAACTAACGGAAATCAGGTTACAAAATACGTTGTATTCATGCGGGGACTCCTTAAATAAGGGGCCCCTTTTTTATCGTCAAACCTGCGGAAGTATTTGTACGCAAGCAAACACGCCACCAATGTGCTTGGAGGCGTGTTTACCGATAAGCTAACGGTCTCAATATTCTACTTCATTGGCATTCTCATCACGAATTTGCTTCGTATCTTCGACCATAAACCCTGTTCGTTCATGTGCATCTGTGTCTTCATAGATGGTTTCCGGATCTCCATCTGTTTCAATATCGATTTTTTGATTGGGCATATGTATCCCTCCTTAAGGTCTAAGGGATATTTTTTCCAATGCAACAAAATTTATTCAGATCGATTCGTTCAGTCTCACACCTTTAAGGTACCATCCTTATATGTCCATCCTGTTATGATACTAATCGTTTTATCAGCTCATTCACCTGTCCGGCCCTCATATGTAGACTTACTGATCGTATTTTTGTCACTATTTACAGGCGGCTTCGGACTTACAGTCGTACCGCTCGTTGGCTTGCTGCTTTGTGGACTTGTGCTGGTACCACCACTGCCAGTCTTCCCTGTGCCTGCACTCGTACCTGTACCCTTACCTGATCCCACTGCTCCCTGCGTGCCGGTTCGATCTTCATTAGTTCTTCCAGGTAATGTCCCATCAGCTCCTGTACTTGTTCCCACGCCCGCACTTTCAGTGTTCTTCCCAAAATCGATAATAGACTCCGAATCCACATCTGACTCCGGCATTACGCCTCCATTCAGCTGCAGCTTCAGTGCAAAACGTGCTTTATTGATCACCTCATCCGACACTACGATATACGGACTGACCCACTCTCCGTCCAATGGGATGTACTCCACCTTTTCAGGTGAAATATCATAATAAGTGCTTAATAAATCACGGAGCTGCGAAGCTGGCACATCCGTTCGAATGTGATCACCCAGCGTGCCAATAATAGAACCCAGCTTGGTGACGCCATCCACACTTTTCAGAGAAGTGAGCAGCTCGTTCAGCACCTGCTGTTGACGTTGATTCCGCTCCAGATCGCTCGATTCCTCTGTATTACGGTTGGACTTGCGGTATCTGACAAAGTCGAGCACCTGCTTGCCATTCAGCAAAGCCGTCCCTTTTTTCAAATTAATATCGGTTCCATCCTCATCATCCACATAACGCATATTCATATCGACGTCGATCGTCAATCCACCCATCAAATCAACTACCTTACGGAAGCCGTCAAAATCAACCGTCACCGCATAATCGATCGGGATGCCCAACAAGTCACTGAAGATTTGCTTTGTATTGGCAAACGCCGTTTCCTTGTCCTTCAGCATAAAATGAGGATAATAATAGTTCGCTTTACGTGCTTCCAGACCCTCCGGGTCCAGCTGAAGATCGCGCGGCAGCGATACGAGGGTCGCCGACTTTTTATCTGGATTCAACGTGACCACCATGATCACATCCGAATTCAGGCTAGCGGATTCAGGTCGGTAGTCAATTCCCATCAGCAGCAGGGTAAGCGGCTTGACCTTGGCTGACTCCTTGATCGGCACAACGACAGGTACAGGTGCGCTCATTTTATCTAATGCTTTTTCCGCCTGACTATAAATAGAATACGTATATAGGCCCGTAACACCCGCTAGCAAAATCACACACAGACAAGCTATAATCCATATTTTCTTTTTCATATGTAAGCTCCGTTCCAATCAGTATACCGGATATCATCATATATATCCTTAAACATATATACCCTTAATTACTGAAAAAGGTTGCATTTTAAGACCATTTTGTTCATTTTATTTGGTTAGCTATTGAAAACCGCAAGCAGCATCCCGCCGCCAATTGACAAAATCACCATGCACCATGATGGCAGCTTCCAGAATAGCAGAGCTCCGAACAGAGCAAGTACCATCACAAAGTCACCAGGTGTTCGCACTGTACTCACCCATACCGGATCGTAAAGAGCAGCGAGCAGTATTCCGACAACAGCTGCGTTAATAGCAGTTAGCGCACCTCGGGTTTGAGGCTGTTTGCGCAGCTTGTTCCAGAAGGGCAAAGCCCCTAGCACCAGCAAAAAGGCGGGAAGGAAAATGGCTATCGTCGCAACTACCGCACCGACCCAGCCATGGATCATAAAGCCCAAATAGGAGGCGAACGTAAACAAAGGACCTGGGACTGCTTGCGCTGCTCCATAACCCGCTAGAAACTGTTCCTTACTCAACCAGCCCGTCGGCATTATCTCCTGCTCCAGCAATGGCAGCACCACATGGCCACCTCCAAAGACAAGTGCACCTGTACGGTAAAAGCTATCGATCATCGCCACCCATATGTTAGGGGTCAAACTTCGCAGCATGGGGAGCAGGAATAACAAAGCGACGAATGCAATCAACGAGCCGATAGCAAGCCTCCGATACGCAGGAGATACAGCCTGCACAGGCTTTTCCATTACCGTGCTGCTCTGCTTGTAGATCATAAGACCAACTACACCTGCCGCTATAATGACAATTAACTGAGTATAGGTAGATGGAAAAAGTAGTGCTATTGCAGTTGTCAGTATGGCTATCGTTGCTCTTCCGCGGTCTGGCGCCAGACTTTTACCCATTCCCCATACGGCCTGCGCCACGATGGCTACAGCCGCCAGCTTAAGTCCATGGAGCCAGCCTGTACTCGACGCATCCCAGCCCTGAGACCAATAGGCAAAGAGGGCGAGCACCACGGCTGAAGGCAGTGTAAACCCGATCCATGCCATAATAGCCCCTATGACCCCGCCGCGCATAAAGCCGATCCCGATGCCAACCTTGCTGCTCGCCGGACCAGGAAGAAATTGACATAGAGCAACCAAATCGGCATAGCTTCCCTCATCAATCCACTGCTTGCGTTTCACGTATTTCTCATGAAAATAACCAAGATGCGCCGCGGGGCCACCGAACGAGGTTAACCCTAATTGAAAAGAGACTGCCAATATATGAAGCCATGACACGCGTTTCATCTTTACACTCCACCCAGCAACTTTTTTGATTCCAGCTTAACATAAAAAAGAAGCTGTGCTCTGGTCTTTTTTGACTCAAGCACAGCCTATTCTGTTAAAGTTGTGTTAATATAATCGGTCCTTCACTCGTAATCGCAATCGTGTGTTCGTACTGAGCAGATAGACCGCCATCCAACGTTCTCGCTGTCCATCCATCGGGATCAGTCTTCGATTGGTAAGCAAACTCATTAATCATCGGTTCAATCGTAATGACCATACCCTCCGTAAATCGAATCCCTTTGCCCTGATGTCCATAATGAGGAACCTGTGGTTCTTCATGCATGGATTGCCCGATCCCGTGACCGACAAAATCACGCACAACCGAGAAGCCCTCGGATTCTGCATAGGATTGGATGGCATATCCCACATCACCCATACGGTTGCCGATTCTTGCTTGCTCAATACCTCGCATCAGGCTTTCCTTGGTTACTCTCAGCAGCTTATCCGCTGTTGCGGATACATTGCCTACCTTGTAGCTCCATGCCGAATCGGCTAACCATCCATCGAGATTAACGACCATATCGATGGTGACGATATCGCCATCACGGAGGGGCTCTTTTTTGGGAAATCCGTGGCAAATGACATCATTAACGGATGCGCAGGTAGCATACTCGTATCCGTGAAAGCCTTTTTGCTCAGGTGTGGCGCCATTCTCCTGAAGGAACTTCTCGACAAACTGATCGATTTCCCAAGATGTCACTCCCGGCTTGATTCGTTTGGCTATCTCCTGATGGCAGCGTGCAAGTATAAGTCCGGCTTCTCTCATTTGAGCTATTTCCTGCTTGCTTTTTATTATTATCATAGCTTCACCTCATCAAGTACAATTCTCGGTGCCCCCTTGTGAGCGGCCCCTTTAGGCATAAAACATCTTCCATACGTATGCAGCAAGTAGTCATAATGTTAACATATAATTTCGGCCGCGACAAAGATTGTCAAACAGCCCGAGAACACCACCAAATTGACGGTGTTCTCGGGCGGATACATAATGAGATGCGGCAGCTGAGGATCAACCGCCACCCTCCCTGATCAGATTGACAACGTTCTTCTATGCGGATTAACGCATCTGCTTGGGCTGTTCTGAATTCCCAAGGACTACATCCAAACTTTGCTCGGCTTGCGTCAGCTGCTCCTGAACCTGCTTAAGCACCTGCTGGTTAGGCTCAATTTCCTGCATATGGATCTGGCTTTGTGCCTGCTGCACAGTACGCATTGCCGTCTCCAACTGATCGATAGAGCTAGCCAGCTTCTGCGGATTGGAATCAATCTGTGCGTGGCGTACCGCCATTTCTGCATCCTTGGCAACCTGAATTGCCTTCTCCGCATTGTCGATTACATGCCGCAGGGGCATCTGGTGCTGATTGACTTCAGTCATTATGGGCACATCCTTTCAGTGGTTACTTCTCCCATAAGATGCACCAAAATCGCTGTATTCATTCCTTGGCTTTTGTCAGCATTGGCATTCCTTGCACTTACTTCAGATCCAAGGTAGCGCGATACAGCCCCTGATCCCAGCCAACCTTCGCTCCGAGCGTCTCCCCGACAAAGCGAAGCGGAATATAAATATGTCCGTCCACAATAGTCGGCGCCTGATCGAGCTGGATAGACTTGCCATTCACTGTCGCTTCAAGCACATCCGGCCGGAGCACGAGCTCGATGGAACCACGTTTGGACGTCAACACCCGTTCTTGCTCATTCCAATGGAAGTCCGCACCAATCCGTTCAAAAATGCCGCGAAACGGTACCATCGTCACATCCTTCTTAATGAAGCCACGAAATTCATGCACGAAGCTTCCGTTCACGGTCACCTGAACCTGTGGGTCCTCATAACGCTTCACGATCAGAGCATTACTCAGCAATCTTCCAGGTGTACGCTTCATAGCCCCTTCGACATACAAGCCAGAGCTGGCACCGCCATCCATGTTCATTGCCTCTCTTAAACCGAGCTGGACAAGTGCCTGTGCCATATCTGCAACCGTCGCCGCGGAAAGTGTCCCCATCAGCAGTTGGCCATTCCCGTCTACACCGACAAAGCTGCGAGTATTGGCTGTACTTGTAATTCTCGGATCATCGAAGCCATCTCTCGCATAATCGATATCAACCTGTCCATCGGTCACAAGCTTCGGTCCCACACCCATAGCCGTGTCCCACGATTGTGGCAAGCTTTCCGTGACTCCGCTGTTCCCATCCACGATGAGCGCTTCGACCTCCACCTCATCACCCTCATGAAGATGCGGCAGCAGGTTCTTGTCATTATTGCTGGAATGCCCTACGAAGATCACATAACCCTGCTCAGGAACGTCGGCTGATTGCTCGGTCATCTTCGTGATCCGTCCATTTTCGATGATAACCTTCATCCCGCCCGTCCGATCAATCCGCTCGGCAAAATGGCGGGTATACGCGACCACCTGATCCAAATCTTCATCACCATAATAAGTGTTCGTTCCCCATGGCGATACGGTATATACACTTTTGTTATGCTTGACTTTGAATGTAAGAGCGGTCTCCAGTCGATGAATCAACGCTGACTTATCTGTGCGGATACCGAGCGATACATTGTCACCCGACCGTACAAAGCTGCCGGACTCCACAAGTAAGCCATTCGGATGCCTTAAACTCTCGTCCTGCTCATACGCATCGAAAAAGGTTCCGTTAATGGCCGCCACAGCGCCACTGTGATCGATCATGGTTGCGAAGCTTTCCACATGACCAATCCCCTCTGCCGCTGTTACCGGCATCACGCGAAGATGCGGGTCCGACAGATCGATTGTCGTCCATTGTATCGTAAAGCTTTTACCGTTTGCCTGAACAACGGTTGATTGCAGCGGTAAAGAACCGCTAGCCGCGGCTGTTGGATCTGGCGCTATCCAGCCCAACATAAGAACAGCGATCGCTGCCGCGGCAGCTTGCTTGCCCCAGAGCTTCTTCATATGATCAACTCCGTTCGCCCGCCGGTTGGATACGCTCATAGATGACATAATCGTGCTTGTACACATTTTTTTCATCTGTGACTCCGGCTTCTCTGGCGACTTCCCGCCACTCGGCTTCATTGATCTCAGGAAAGTACGTATCGACTTCAAAGCGATGAGCAATTTCCGTGATATACATTCGGTCCACATCCGGCATGAATAACTTGAATACCTCAACACCGCCGATGACGAACAGCTCCTTGCCTTCCCAGCTCCCGCCGTGTCCAAAGCGCTCCAACGCTTCTTCGACCGAATGGACAATATCACAGCCCTCTGCGGTGTAGTCCTCGTCTCTGGTCAAAATCACGTTGTGCCGCTTGGGCAAAGGCTTATTGCCAATCGATTCGAACGTTTTGCGTCCCATCAAAATCGTATGCTCCAGAGTCGTTCTTTTGAAATAAGCAAAATCCGCCGGTAAATACCATGGCATCCGGTTATCCTTGCCAAAACCTCTTGCTTCATCCATTGCGAAAATATAGGATATGGTCATGATGATCCCCCTTGTTCGATTGACAGCTAAGCTTAAACTGCGATAATGGCCTTGATCCCCGGATGTGCCTGATAGCTGACAAATTCAAAATCCTCAAACGTATAGTCGAAGATCGAATCGGGTTTTCTTTTGATATGAAGTGTTGGCAGCGGGAACGGCTCTCGAGTTAACTGCAGCTCAACCTGCTCCAAATGGTTCAAGTAAATATGTGTATCGCCGCCCGTCCAGATTAAATCCCCGACTTCCAGATCACACTGCTGCGCAATCATATGGGTTAGCAGTGCGTACGACGCCAAATTAAAGGGGAGCCCCAAAAACGTGTCGATCGATCTCATCTGAAACATGCACGACAGCTTGCCGTTCGCAACATAAAACTGAAAAGCATAATGGCAGGGCGGCAAAGCCATACCATCGACTTCTGCAGGATTCCATGCGCTCACCAAATGTCTACGCGAATCCGGATTGCTTTTAATTTGCCCAATCACGTTCGTAATCTGATCAACAACTTGTCCATTAGGACCAAGCCATGTTCTCCACTGAGCACCATAGACCCGACCGAGATTTCCTTCTTCGTCAGCCCATTCGTCCCAAATCCTCACACCATTGTCACGTAAATACTTGATATTCGTATTGCCGCTTAAAAACCACAACAGTTCATGCACAATGGATTTGATATGAAGCTTCTTTGTCGTTAAGAGCGGGAAGCCTTCTTGAAGATTAATTCGCATCTGTCTTCCAAAAACGGAAATCGTCCCTGTACCCGTACGATCCCCCTTCTGTGCACCGTTATCTAAAACATCCCTAAGAAGATCTAAATAAGCTTTCATGATTCACCTCGTATGATTGATTGCTTGCACCTTAATACTTCCTCTTATTATATTCATTATTTCTAAAATTGAAAATCCAACCCTGATTAATAAAGAAAAGGAGCTTCCCTGTGTAAGTACTTCTACTCAGGAATAGCCCCATGATAAGTTGGTTATTGGGTAAATTTACTATCGATTAAATTGGCCGTTTCCAGCATCCGCTGAATAATTGCCGCCGTTTCCGCTCTTGTCATTTCGTTTTTCGGCATCAATCCGGTTTCGGAGCCTGTGACTAATTGACCCTTCACGGCTGCAGCAACCGCTCGTTTGGACCATTCGCCAATCGCTGCGTTGTCCGCAAATCTGGATAGTATGGTTTCTGTCTCTGCAGCACTTACGCTATCTTCAAGTCCAACGATCCTCATTGCGCGAGCGATCATAGTCAGTGCTTCTTCACGTGTGATCGTTTTTGTCGGACCGAATGTCCCATCTGCGTATCCTTCGATGATTCCGTACTCATGCGCTTTGGTTACCGCACCCACATACCAATCTGTGGACAATAGATCCGTAAAAGCAGTGATTTTTCCATTCTCAGGTAAACCAAGTGCCCGTATGATAATTGCCGCAAACTCGGCGCGGGAAATGGCTGCATCCGGTCTGTAGTGGATTCCATCTATTCCACTCACGATCAGGCTCGACGCCAAGTTGTTCACTGCCTCTTTCGCCCAATGTCCTTCGAGGTCCGTAAACGTCATCGGATGCCAAATAAGCGAATAGGTACTATTGGTCAGGCTGCTAATAACCGCAACACGGTTCCCGTCGCGAGCCCCAACACGTGTTGGCACGTGACGGAGCGTTCCGTCTGCTTCCAATACCACGGCAGTTGAAATTTCTCTCGCACTCACACTATCCGGCAGTGGAATTTCCCGCTCCACATAGGAACTAAACGTGCCCACTTCGATCGATTTACCGTTATACAAGGCCGTGACCATAAAGTCGATAGGTGGAACAACAACGGTAAATCGCCCTTGATTTGCCGTGTTATTGATGAGTCGGACCTTGTCGTTATCGCTCCTGGCTATATCCAGATGGATCTCAATATCAGCTAGCGATACTTGCTCTCCCAACTGCTTCGATAATTGATCGATTTGGATTTCCATTGCCGGCAGCTTATAATTCCCATTGGGCGTTTGGACTTCCAGTAGAGCCTGCTTCTTCTCCAAAGCTTTCACCAGGTCCCCGGTTAGTACTGCAGCAACCTTGTCGACTATTTGTGTCACTGAAATAACGACTACAGGCTGTTCTCCCTCTTTGTCAAGCTGCGCTTTCAATTTATCCGAATCCACTTTAACAGTCATTACGGTTTGCCCTTTTTCCTTTGTAATCGAGAATTTCGCCATCCGGTCCTGAAGCTGACCACTCACAGTCACCCCCAAACCCGTTTGCGTTTCCTGCATGCTCTGCTCCATTCCATCAGATGGGGTGCTGGATGAACTATCGGACGAATCGCCTGATGATCCACCGTCGGACGAGTCTCCTGGCGAGCCTCCAACCGATGAACTCGCCCGAAATACCGTCACCGTGTACTTCTTTGTCGTGCTATCCTGCGCGGTTACAACCAGTTCGATCCGGTTGCTGCCCACGCTCATTGGTAACGGATCACTTGCCTGTCCACTTGTCAGGCTAACCTTATCAAGTACAAGCGCATTGGCGTTGTCGTACACATTCGCCGTCACACTGGCATGACTTTCGTAAACCGCCGCGGCCACAGTAACCGACGACATGTTATTCGTCAAACTCGCTGTATATTCCGTCGTGCCTCTTGTTAGCACCGGACTGACTGCTATCTGATTCGTACCTGCATATATATTCAAACCGATTAAAGTCGCATCACTGCTGGGTGTGGTTGTGTCCGGTCCTACCTCTGTAGTAAAGCTCCAAGCTGCTGCATCGTCAACACCTGCAAAGCGATTACCCGTTAGGTCTTTGAACGCACCTTCGTCGATTTGCACGTAATATGTGGTATTAAAGGATAAATTCGCTGCTGGATGGACCGTAACCGTATCCCCCGATACGTTAACCCTCGATGTATCGGTTGCAGCAATCGTCTCAACGAGACTATTGTCCAGCACCTTCTTGATCATGATGTTTCTGCCAGCAACCGCCGTTACGTTCTCGCTGAAGGCCAATACGAAACTCGCATCAACCCTCACCCCGACTGCATGATTATTGGGTGCATAATTGATTACTGTGGGTGCGGTCGTATCCGCTGCTTCCGTCCACATAGCGTAAAGTATGACATTGGACGTACCCATGCCAAATGTCGCATTAGCAACATAACCCATTCCTCTTCCATCCGCTTGTGTATTCCACCCTGCGAAGATGTATCCCGGTCTGCTTAAGTTTCCCGTGTTGCCATATACGGTAACCGTTACTCCCTGCTCATAAGCTTTGCTGTCGGTCGGTACGCTTCCTCCTGTTCCACCGTTGGCACTATAGGTCACGGTGTAGGTGTTAATCGGAATGGCCGTCCACTGCGCATACAGCGTAACATTGGATGTACCCATGCCGAATGTCGCGTCAGCAACATAACCTGTTCCACTTCCATCCGCCCGTGTGTTCCACCCTGCGAAGGTGTATCCCGGCCTGCTCAGGTTCCCCGTGTTGCCATATACGGCTACCGTCACTCCTTGCGCATAAGCTTTGCTGTCAGTCGGTACGTTTCCTCCTGTGCCGCCGTTCGCGCTATAGGTCACGGTGTAGGTTGAATTTGTAGTGACCGTCTGCATCATATAGGCGCTCTTATAACCTACGAGATCTTTGACAATGATGTTGAAGTAGTAGGTCGTGCCGGGCTGCAATCCCGTTACATCCAATCTTCCTATATCCTCAGTATAGGTACCTAGTGCCGTTCCTTTTCTTTCCATATCGCTTACCGTTTGGATGTTGCTGCTCACAGAGCGGTATACCATATATTGCAGAGCATTCTGCTCACTCATGTTATCCGCTGCTTTCGTCCAATTCAAAGCAGCACTCGTGGAAGTCAAGGAGGATGCAGAGATCACTCCGCTGCTTAGGGTTGGAGCTGTCGCATCCATCACTGCCTTATTTTGCACGGGCGACAAGCGAGTCGTTGAAGTATTGTCACCCAGTTCGCCACTGCCGTTAAAGCCCCATGACCAGACCGTACCATCGCTTTTCATCGCGTAGCTGTGAAATCCGCCTCCGGCAATTGCCTTTATCTTGCTTAGACCAGATACCTTCACGGGTGAATTACGTTGGGTTGTCGTCCCATCTCCCAGTTGACCATAATTGTTATACCCCCAGGTCCACACGCTTCCGTCGTTTGTTATAGCGAGACTATGAAAACCACCTCCGGCAATGGTCGTCATGTTGCTTAGACCTGCTATTTGCACTGGAATCGTTCGATTCGTTCTCGTCCCATCGCCTACTGCACCATAACTATTCTGTCCCCAAGCCCAAATGTTCCCATCAGCATCGAGTGCAAGGCTATGATTACCTCCTGCAGCGACTGCCGTCACATGACTAAGACCAGGTACCTGTATAGGCGAAATCTGCTGCGCGGTCGAACCTATCCCTAGTTGGCCATTATCATTCAATCCCCACGCCCAAACCGTACCGTCATCTTTAAGAGCAAGACTGAAATATCCACCTGCAGCGATGGCTGTTACATGGTTTATACCATTGACCTGCACAGGACTTGTCCGTTGGCTTGTCGTCCCATCACCAAGTTCGCCATTATCATTCTTCCCCCAGGCCCATACTTGGCCATCTCCATCCAGAGCAAGAGTATGATAAGCGACGCCTCCAGAGACCGCCTTAATATGACTTAGACCAGTTACCTGTACAGGAATGGTTCGATCTGTTGTCGTACCATCGCCCAGCTGACCGTTGCTGTTGGAACCCCAAGCCACCACACTCTCGTCGTTTAACACCGCGAAGCTGCTTCGTACCCCTCCGGTAATCGACTTCACGCCGCCTGAGATCGTTGCTTTCCTTGGAACGGCTCGACTCACAGTCTCCCCGTTACCCAGTTGTCCGATGTCGCCCCTTCCCCACGACCATACTGTCCCATCACTAATCAGCCCTACACTGTGGTAATACCCTGCTGCTATTTGCGGAACGACCGTACCATCTGCATGCACCACATTCCCTGGGAACAATGGAAACCCGCCCAAAATGAGTATCCAGCAAAGTAAGAACTTCCCTAATTGCTTCATTCTTCTCTCCTCCATATGTCTGCATCCAACCGCCAACCTTTGGATTCCAACTTGGCCCTGGTTCGTGTCTGTTCATTCTCCGAAAAACCTTACACCACAGACCATGTTAGCAAATAGAAATGAGTCCTACTATTAACTAAAGTTAACTCTCGATGCTTTTTCATCTCATAAAATACAGCGATCCCTCCCAGCTTCTTCATTCTCTGGAAACAAAAAACCGATCGTACCCAGGGATACTGCCTGGATCTCGATCGGTTATTTATCATCCTATTCGTTAACGTTAACGGTCAAAAACACGAATCCATTTAAATCGGTTGACCTTGACAATGGCCACAAAGCATTTCAATATCTGATCACACTTCAGGAACATAAACGTCACCACTGGAGACAAGTTAAAGACAAATGCACAAAGTGCCGAAGCCGGAAGCACAACCAGCCACATGAAAATAAAGTCATTATACAGCACGAATTTCGTGTCTCCACCACTTCTCACAATACCCGTCAAGGATGGCATCTGATAGGCGGTTCCAATTACGGTGATCGACAGCACTGTCATAAATTGCAGAGCAAGAGCTTTGGCATCATAAGAAATCGCATACAAATTAATCACATAATCCTTGGTCACAAACAATATGAAGCCCGTACCCAAACCGATAATAACATACAGGATTTGCAAGGTTTTGCTGTAAGCTTTCACTTTATCCAGCTGCCCTTCGCCGATTGTCTTGCCGATCAGTATGGCTGAAGCGCTGGCCGAAGCAAAGATGACTACCGATATCAGCTGGAAAATGGTCGTAGCGATGCTGTTGGCTGCAATAGCCGGACCTCCCATATGTCCCAAAATAGCTGTTTGCATAGCCATCGCACCTGCCCATAATGCATTCGAAAGCAATATCGGTGATCCGATTTTGATATACTGCTTGAATAAAACCGGGTCGATAGAAAAGAAATCCTTCAGCTTCAATAAAATTTTGGTATCGATTCGCTTGATATACATGCAAACGACTACAGTTTCAATAATTCGCGCAATTAATGTTGCGATCGCAGAGCCGCTCACTCCCAGAGCAGGAAACCCAAAATGACCGTAGATCAACACATAATTCAAGCACACATTAATAATTAACGTAGATAACGATACCATTAACCCGATCTTGACCGTCTCTACACTCCTCAAGGAGCTAAGTAGAATATTCGTTATTGCGAAAAACACGTAGGAAAAGCAAATAATTTTGAGATACGCCATCCCTTCAGAAATAACACTCTGATCATTAGTAAAAAGCGACAAACAGCCTTGGGGAAAGAAAAAGACGATGGCCAGCATAACCACGCTCAAAAGAACTGCAAGGCGCATTCCGATACTGATCACCTTTTTGATTGATCCTATATCCTTGGCACCCCAATAACGTGATGCCATAATCACCATGCCCTCGCCCGCTCCCATCACCAGCATCTGCAGCAAAAACTGAATCTGATTGGCAAGCGCTACACCCGAAAGCGACGATTCACTGTAGCCGCCAAGCATCAGGTTATCCGATAGGTTAACCCCCAGGGTGATGATGTTTTGTAATCCGATCATTAGCGTCAACAGCACAAATCTTTTGTAAAAAAACGTTTCACGTACGAATAAACTCATCCCAGTTACCTTCTTTATTATTATATATATATTGATTATTGCTTAACGAGACTATCATACATTATGTTCAAGAACAATAACGCAATTAATTTCATTTTCATTGATCATAGTTAAAAAGGTTAAGCAGAAATAGCCTCTGCTCAACCCTTTGTCCTACTTTACAACATTTTCAATTCGTAAGCTGTTTCTTTCGCCTTCACTCGGATACCTGAGCAGGATCGCGGTCAGTCCTTGCCCAGACGTTGAACCCAGCTCTCAAGCTGATCTGCTTCCTCCCGACTTAATGCACCACGCTGAAGCGTATCGAGGTTAGTCGCAACCCATTCGCTCTTACGCATGGATACGATCACGAGATCAACAAGCTCGCTATGCGCTGCCCAGCGAAGAAGAATATCGGCCGCCTTTAATTTATCCTCACCGATCTCATCTAGTTTCCAGCCGCGAACAAATGGCGACATGGCAATAACCTCGAGCCCCATCGTTTTTGCTTTGCGGAATGTATCCTCAGCATCGCGACGGAATGCATTATAGGGAGCGAGCACGCAAGAAATCGGAGAATCACTTTTTACATACCCGAGGTCCTTCAATCGCAGCATACCCAACGCAGCCCGCTTGATTGTACCCTCTGCTATCCAACGACTTGCCAGCTCCAGCTCCATGTTCAGCTTCACTTCATCATCATGTGTATGAATGACTAATGTATCGATATAATTGGTGCCGAGCTCCTCCAGCATGACATCGATATGATGTGCTTCGTAAGTCGTCGGACCCACCAGATCGTTCTCCTTGCCGAGCTGTTGAAAGAAATTCCAGGCTTGAATATGCGCTTCATTACGGCGTCCGAGCTGCTTCAATACTTTTCCAAGAGCGACACGCTCCTGATAATAGGTCGTATCGATAACATCAATACCATTATCAAGGCAAGCTGCAACGATGCTGCATTGTTCCTCGAAAGATGCCACAGGATCATTGCCCAATGCCTCGATAAATGAATGTCCGCCAAGCCCTAGCTTCGGTTTGTCGTTCATGCTCGTGCTCCTTTTCCAATTCAGCTATATAAAAGATATTTATTTAAACGCCAGCGCCCGCATCGGAGCACCGGAGCCCTGCTTTACTTTTAGTGGAGCAATAACTACATAAGACTCTCCGATGATTTGCTCAAGCTTGGTCAGATTTTCAACAATATTGACGCCATTGCCTAAAAGTGTATAATGAGCTGGCGCATTCTGTGAAACCTTTCCATCAATGGCAATCGCATCGCAACCGACAACCTTGATTCCACGATCCACCAGCAACTGCGCAGCTTCACCGCTAATACCTGGCCACGCTTTACTGAACTGCAGACTAACCGTCCGTGGTATCCAATACTTATCCCAACCAAAGCGGAAAAACACAATATCCCCCGTCTGGATACGTTCATTGTCCTGTTCCCATTGTTCAATCTCCGCCGCCGACACCAGATCATTTTCTGTATAATGAGAGAAATCGAGCGTCAGCGCTCTCCCGTAAAATTGCGTGATCGGCGTTTCATCCATATACTGATGAGCCGGATGACCCTCCTGAATAAAATGCGCGGTCGCATCCATATGCGTTCCGCAGTGTTCATTCATGATCAATTGGTAAGCTAGTGCAATACTTCCCGTCTCGAACGAATCCCACAGCGTGTGAAAGTAGCGTGAATGCGAGAGAACAACAGGCATATCTTCCTCATATGTATGGGACAGGTCAATCACCTGCATGGACGACAACAGCGTGGATAGCTGCTTCACTTTGGACATGGATGTACCTCCAATTCAATCTATTCTTTGTATCTTTTCTATGTATCCCACGTATTTTCTATATTATAGAAGATCATGAATTTAAGCGATACCCAAATCGAGCACTTCCGACTTTCGAGTGTATATTTTAAATCCGCACCTTGCAGCCCTCTTTCAAGCTGCGAATCGCGCCGTGCAGCATAGCCAGGCTTTTAATATTATCTGTGCACACCGTAGAAGGAATATGACCCTTGTTCAATGCGTCAAACATGTCATCCAGACATCCTGCATGCTGCTCCTGACCTGCCCATGTCAGCTCTGGTGTGATGCGTTTGTGTTTATTCTCGTGAACGATTTCCTCCGTCGGTATCACAACCTCCGCATAAGGCGCAGTACGTCCGTCCCAAATCACCGTACCCTTGGAGCCGACGACACGCCAGCTGGATTGCCATGAGGTTGGAGCTCCTTCCGCACTGTAGCACCCACGATACGAATAGCAGGACCCGTCCTCATACTCGAAGGTGCAGATCGCTGCCGCAGCGCCAGCGAACCAGGAACCGGCAGGATTAAACGTTGTACAGTGAACAGCTACCGGATCTTTACCTGTTATAAAACGCGACTGATCGAAGGTGTGAATCGCCATATCGAGCAGTAACGGATTGTCCATCGTTTCACGGTAGCCACCATTGTGCAGCCCCAGGAAAAAATCCGAGGTCACGAAGCCAATTGGACCCACCGTACCGGATTGTACAAGATCGCGGAATGCCATCATTTCCTTCAGGTAACGCCGGTTTTGCATAATCGCGTAGGTCCGACCTGAATCAGCCGCCGCCTTGACCATAATCACGGCTTCTTCCATGAAGGACGCCATCGGCTTCTCACCGAAAACATTACAGCCTTCCTCGAAAGCAGCTGTTGTTATGGCACAATGCGCTTCGGGGATCGTAAGATCAAACACGAGATTAGCCTCATTTTTCCTTATCGCTTCCCGCACATCTGTATACACAGGACATTCCAGCTTATACTTTGCTTTTGCCGCCTCGGCATGGTCCAGGTGCATATCGACGAGTGCGACGATTGAGGAATCGTCTCGCTTCAACGTGTATGCAATCCAGGCCTTGGATATATTGCCGCAGCCGACAACCACAATACGATGTTTCGACATCCTTTGTTCCTCCTCGGGTTTTATTCAGAGCTTCCCACATCTATACTATTATAGAAGCAGGGCATCATCAGATCGTCACAATATACAACCGTTTCCTCATAAAATCCGCTGTGCGCGGGGAGTCGTTGCTACCAGTTAGAGGACAAAAAGAAATAGACGGCCCCATGATGGCAACCGTCTAGTATATAAGCTTTTACATGATATGTCTGCTTAAATGTGTCCTATCTCTTACAGCAGCCGAATCGTGAAAATCCGGTCCAGCGGTGTTATTACATTCACATGAACATATTGACAGCCAGCTGGATGATCGTCATTGCGAACATCGGGCAGCCAGTGCTCGTAAGCACCCGATGAAATTTCAAGTGCACTTCCTGCAGTCGTATACGTAAATGATCCGCTTTTCAGCATAAATCTTCCTTGACCTCGATCTTCAATATCGCTGCCCTCAATGCTGCCTTCCTCTCCAAGAATAAAGGTTAGCTGCATCATCACATCCTCTCGCTCATCGGAGCGAATATGGATTTTCCATTCCGCAGCACCTTGTGTGATGTCTACCGTTAAGGTCTGCTGCTGCATATGCGTGACCGGTCGCTGTTGATGCGGCAGTAAATACCAGGGACTCAGCTGCTCACGATTCGGAAGATCGGGTAAAAGAGACTTCGGTATCGGTCCGTAGTAGCCCTTTTCCAAGGTCTGGCTTAATTTGTAAGCATCTGCCGTCTCACTTAATTCGTCAAATTTGACGACTCCAGGTGAAAATGAAGTAGACAGCTTGACGCCAAGCAATCGCGCTTTTCCATGACGAAGCGAAAAGAAAGCCGGAGCTTTCGCCATCATCGTCACACTATCTTCAAGCTCCCTGATCCGGATAACCGGAGCACCGAACGCCATATGCATGCTGCTGTGCTCGAGCTGCACATCATTTCCTGCCGCCTTTGCCATATTCAGATGTTCACGTAAGGGATGAGACGCATTAAGGATTTTTTTATAAGATACCGGTAATTCCGCTCTAGCCAGCCCTTCCAGATCGGATGGAAATAACAGAACACCTGTCATCGGATGGTTATTGACGCCTTCTTTGTATCTGGTCATTAGCGATGCCGCGTAATCGGACATAGCCGCAAAAAGCGGATCACGGTCATAAGATGCCATCAAACGGTAGATCAAGAAATAATTGGACATATCGTACACTTGGCCCAGATCCTGCCGACCGGAATATTCCGTGACCACTTCGCCGGAAGGGTGAATCAAATAAACCATCATACGCAAATTTCGCCGGACGTATGCTAATAAGTCTGGACGGTTCAAGACGCGGGCAGTATGATACAGCGAGATATCGCTCACGACATTGTATATACCGTTACTGCGCTCGGTCCATTCCCCATCCTCCGTAATATCCATGCCTTCTGCCAACCATTCTTCCGCACGATCGATTAACTCGGGTATTGTGAATATTTCGTACAGCTGGGCAAGCGCCGCTGTCATCACCCAACGATGATTAGGTGTATGACAGCCCCCGGTGAGCAGCGCTGGCATGGTGCGCTCCAGAAACAGCTGTATGGGGGTTAACGCGGCCATCGCCTCAGGCCATTCCTGCCTTTGCAGGAGACGATAAATCTGGGTAACCCCGCCCACGACAAATGCTGTATCCGGCGGGGAATTAAAGTTCGTCGAGCCGAGACTTATCGTGCCATCGGCATGCTGACGGTTCAGCATAAATACGGCAGCTCGGCTGAGCGCACGTAGCAGCCCCGCATCACGAAAATACCGTGAGTCTGGATTGACAAGCGCTGCAGTCCATGCTGCCATCACCGCAGGGGTACCAAGATGGTTAGCCTTCGGAATACCGCTATCGGGATCTATGATCCCGCCATAATATTTGGAATTGGCATCGGTAACCTGCCTGTTCAGCGAAATTTCCGTCCAATCATCATTCATTTGGAACAGCTTCGTCACAATGGGGTCCATATCAATCCACCTTTTGGTTAAGAGCTGCAATTTTGCGAGTGATGAGATTATGGCTTTCATGGATTTCGTCAGGCTGACATACCGCCTTGAGTTCATAGACCTTCACTTGTGCCAGATCGATCACTTCCAGGAAGTGGTCAAAGAAATGCAAATCCTTGCTGTGCACATACGGGCAATAGTGATCGGACAGCTCCAGCGTTTCATGGATATGGACACCGTAGATATAGCGCTTAACCTCTTGCAAATCCTGAAGATTATCGTACAGACCCATCCGGTCCATCATCATCGCGTGTCCAATATCGTACCATAGGGAAACCGGGCTTCCCTTGAGATTATCGCATATCGTTTTGGCTTCCAGCAGTGTTGGCATTTGATAACAACGGGCACGTGTTTCGATACCAATAGCCACATTCCATCCTCGCATGGCGGCATGGTTGCTTACTTCCTCCAAGCTGTCTTGAATCCGTCTCGAATAGTGTGCGCTCATGCGTTCGCGTTGGTCGAACATTTCATTCCACAGCTTTTGGTATTCAGGTGAATCCTTACCATAATCCCGATACAGCTTTTTTAATTCCGAATCGATGTTATAAGCAAAAGGTACTTCTCCCGGATGCACCACGACAGCTTTTGCACCATAACGAACCGCATATTCAATAGAACGAATTAACAGCTCTACAGAGCGTTTCCGCTTGACTTCATCATCGTATCCGAGCAGCACAGAATCTGTATCGTAATCTTTGTCATTAATAAATGGAAAGACGTTATGGACGCTGGAAATGCCGATCTCCGCTCTTTCAATCATCGGCTCTATCGTGGTCAGCAGCTCTTCAGTTACGTTGTAATTAAGCTCCACATTTCGGAAGCCAAGCTCCTTGATCTCCTCAATCATTTCTCTGCCTACCGTATGTCTCTTAATATTCCAGCATGTAGAAAAAGAATATTCCCCTTTATTCAGCATTTGATGGCCTCCACTAGTTTTTTACTCAGTAAGGTGACTGAGCGGACATACAGTACCCGAACGAGCCGATATGATGGAAGCTTCCATTAAACGGGTCAAATCAAGCGCAATTTGTATATTGTCCGTTGCTGTCGTACCCTCCCGAATATGCGTTACCCATTGTTCAAATGCGGAAGGGGACTCAGCCGGCATATCTGTTACGGCCTGCCACCCACTGCCCGCATCTCCCTCAAACCTCGAGCCTCGAACGAACAACTTATTGTCGCTTCTTGAATACGTTAAGCTACCTTCGGTTCCTTGCACCTCGACGACAAATTGAGAATAACTATTAACAAATCCAGCTTCAACAATGGCTAGTATTCCATTTGGATATTGAAGGATGGATACCGCATGATCCTCCACCTCTTTTCCGGTGATGTACCCGAAGCTTGCGCTAACGCCTGACGGGACACCCAGGAACCAACGGGCCAAGTACATCGGATGGCAGCCAAGGTCGATTAAGGCCCCACCGCCAGACTGCTCCAGATTGAAAAAATACGCAGGCAGTGCTCCATTAGGAGCTTGTTCGGTTGGCAGCGCACCGTTATGAGCAAGACGCATCCGTATAGAAGTAATGGTCCCTATCGAACCCTCCTGTATAATGGCTTGAATCTTCTGAGCAAATGCCATATTCAACCGAGGCAGGGAAACCATAAGCTTAACATCGGCGGCAGCTACAGCAGCCAGGATTTCGTGGCATTCCTTTATAGTCGCAGCCAATACTTTTTCCGTGAAAATATGCTTGCCTGCCTGAGCTGCTGCCAGGATCACCTCCGTGTGTTTGGTCGTCGGGGTAACCACAATAACAGCATCAATATCAGACTGAGCCAACAGCTCATGCAGATTTTCATAAAAGCGGACTCCAAGCTCCTCAGCCTTGCTCCTGCCCCGGGAATGAATCTCATCCCAAACAGCTACGATTTCCGTATCCGGGTGTTCAACAGCCTGACGCACATAATCCTTGGCATGTACGTGCCAGAAGCTTAACATCGCTAATTTCAGCATACCCGATGGCCTCTTTTCAGTTAGACTCGTCAAAATAGACAGCGCGCCCTGTTCGGTTAGATTCATAGATAGCTTCCAGTACCTCTGAAACTACACACGCTTGCTCTGGAGTTACAATTAGCTCCTTATCATCGATGATCGCTTCGATCCACATACGAATTTCTTTATCCGACATGCTCTCCTTCTTGCCATCATAGAAGTCCGCACCCTTGGCCTCAAACTGAAGCTGATTCACATACAATCGACCATACTTTTCACCGTTGATGCGCAAGCCATCCTGCATATCGGCCCCGCCTTCGGTACCGCAAAGCGTGCATTTGGCTTCCTTCGTATCGAGTGTGTTTAAAGCCCAGCTCGATTCAACCATAATGGTTGCACCGTTCTTCATGATGATCATCGCAAACGCCGAATCCTCCACCTTGAACTTGTCCGGGTCCCAGGAGCCCCATGAATTAGCTGCATTCTGCTTGCGGGAGAGCTGATGGTAAGTGACGCCGAGTACCACCTTAGGTTCGTAATTGTTCATTAACCACATTGTCAAATCAAGCGCATGTGTTCCGATATCAATGAGTGGTCCCCCGCCCTGCTTGTCTTCATCCAGAAATACGCCCCAGGTCGGAACCCCGCGCCTGCGAACCGCATGGGCCTTAGCCATATAAATGTCTCCCAGCTCTCCTTCCTCAACAACCTTCTTTAAATATTGGCTATCCGCACGAAAGCGATTATTGTAACCGATAGTCAGCTTTTTGCCCGTGCGCTTGGCGGCTTCCGCCATTCGTCTTGCATCCGCAGCCGTTTTGGCCATCGGCTTTTCACACATGACATGCTTGCCGGCTTCCAGAGCCGCAATAGAAATTTCGGCATGACTATCATTCGGCGTGCAGATATGAACAACATCAATGGATGGATTCGCCAGCAGCTCGCGATAGTCTTCAAATACCTTTGCTCCTGGATTGCCATACTTATCTGCGGCCTGCTCGGCCCTTTCCACAATAAGATCACAAAAGGCAACTATTTCTACTTGATCTATTTTACTCAGGCTGGGCAAATGCTTGCCATTGGCAATACCGCCGCAACCGATGATGGCTACTTGTAGTTTGTTCATTACATTAATCCTCCTCATGATATAGATAACCGATAAGAAGAAGCCAGGCACTCAAGCGAGCACGGCATGTACAGCCAGCCCGCTATTTCATGTCCAGCTCCTGGTGAATCCCGACTATCTCGTTAATTTACTTCACTTGCTCCATTTGTTGTTTCACAATTTCATTAACATCCTTAGCCATGAACGCTTTGTCTTTATTTTCGGAATACCACTTGTTCATGAATTCCTCAAGCTTTTTACCATCCGCTTTATCCCAGGCAGCCTGTGAATCCTTAATCGCCTGTTCAGGACTATATTTGCTTCCACTAATAATAGCTTTGACAAAAAGATCGCCTTTTTCTTTAAGAATAGTTGTATTGATCAAGTTGAGATCAGCAGAATACACGGGCATATGATCACCTAAGGTGATACCTGGGTATTCTCTTTTGGAATCGAAGTACACCTTCTGGATGTCTCTATACATGTCCATACCTGCTTTTTGCTCAGGAACCTCGGGGTTAAAGCCACTCAAGACGAACGTGCATTTATCAACACCTGAGGAGAAGAACATCGTATAGTCACCAGCGTAACCGACTTCATTTTTCGATTTAGCCGGGTCAATAGCTTGAGGACATCCATTTGCAGCCTTTTTCCAGTGGGTGCCTTCATCTCCATTAATGATTTTTAATGCGTTCTCCGACTTCATCATAAAGTTCAGATATTGTCCAACCGCCTCGGGGTTTTTCGCCTTCGCGTTAATCACGGTTGTCATTTGAATCGGGTTATCGATAGCGCCTGTGAACGTCCCCATTGGTGATTTTGGATAAGCAAGTGGTGCCACTTCCGCTCCGGGTACGTTTTTCTTCAGCGTCGCATAATCATTCATGACAAAATCATACCAACCGCCTGTAAACTTGACGTAAATGCCGATCTTGCCATTTAAAAAGTCCTGCTTCGCCTTGGCCCCGTCTTTATCATTGATATAATCCTTATCGATAAGCCCTTCATCGTAAAGACGCTTCTTGAAGGTAAGGGAAGCCAGCTCTTTATCCCAGGCACGGACAACTTTCCCATCCTTGATGTCCCAAGCCAACAAAGTGCTGGATGAGCTCTCCCCGAATATTTCATTAATTGCTTGCTCTGAATATGTGCTCATGTTCAATCCATATGTATCCTTCTTGCCATTACCATCCGGATCTTGATCGGCAAATGCCTTGGCAACGGTCAATAATTCATCTGTTGTGGTTGGCATCGCCAGATTCAGTTTTTTCAGCCAATCGGTACGAATCAATAAAATATGTGCAGGCGTAGCTTCTTTTACCTTGCCAATCTCGTATATCTTGCCATCCGGCTTGGTTCCCGCTTTTTTCAACTGTGGATATTGGGTCAGCAGCTTCTGGTATTCAGGCATAGACGGTAAAACATTATCAATAGGCATCAGCTGCTTTTGATCATACAGGCTGCCACGAAACGGCGTATTATACTCGTTAATAATATCAGGGGCAGAACCAGACGCGAACAGTACGTTTAATTTTTTCGTTGAATCGCTGCGCAGCACGGGAACGAACCTCACATTGGCAGGCCCGTTTTGGTTAATCCATTTGGTCCAGCGATTATCCTCATAATTCCCCTCCGAAGCAGGTACGGCTCCACGATCATACATCGTAACCGTAATATCTCCGCGTTTGGCTGGAGCTGCCGGGGTTGGCGTTGTCGTCGCTGCCGCCGGTTTATTCCCTGCTGCCCCATCTGTGCTGTTGGCTTGTGCCCCTTCTTTATTATCGCTGCTGCAGCCAGCCAGTGCTGTGCCTAATGCTACGACACCCAGGGTCATTCCCATCCAAAGCTTTCTGTTCATACACAAACGCCTCCTGAAATTATATTGGTTAGTTTTGTTAAACTGGACAACCCTCGTAATCAACCCTTAACAGAACCGAGCATAACGCCTTTCACAAAATATTTTTGCAAAAATGGGTACACCACCAGCATCGGAACTACCAGCACGACGACGCCTACCGATTTGACCATTTCGGTCGCAACCATCTGCTGCTCATCGGAATTAAGGGAGGGGGAATTCAACAGATCGTTTTTTTGCAGCATAGCTTGGACGACTACCGTTAAATTTTGCAATTGGCTTTTGTTGATATACATCAATACGCTCATGAACGTATTCCAATAATTGATTCCATAGAAGAGAGCCAGTGTGGCCAGCATCGGAAGCGACAATGGCAGTATGATTCGGATCAGCAGCGATACATCGTTGCATCCGTCAATACGAGCAGATTCTTCCACCTCATGGGGGATATTTTCAAAATAGCTTCGCATGAGCAGCATATTGTACGTACTGATGAATCCGGTAAGCCAGATTGCCCAGTAGGAATCAATTAAGGACAAGTTCTTGACGACAAGATAAGTGGGAATTAATCCCCCGGAGAACAGCATCGTAAACACCATGGCAAGGATGAAATAGCGACGTCCTATTAAATAACCTCTCGATAAGGGATAAGCAGCCAGTACCGTACCCAGCATACTTAGCGTGACGCCGACAACCGTAATAATAATACTATTTTTGAACGCTGTAAAAGCTGGGCTCGTAATGAAAAAAATCTTGTAAGCCGTAAACTGCATACCTACCGGCCAGAAAAAAACATGTCCCGATTCCACCGATGAACGATCACTTAGCGATAAGGCTATGATATGGATAAAGGGCAGCAGGCAGGTTAAGGCAATTGCCGCGAGCAGTACATAGTTGACGGCATAAAAAATGGTTTCTCCTTTGGTTGCTTTCATGCAGTACTCCCTTCTAAAATAAAGCCTGGTCAAATTTGCGAGCAATATGGTTGGCGATCAACACAAGCGTACAGCCAATAATCGACTCGAACAGCCCCATGGCGGTCGTCAAGCTAAACTGCGAGCTACCCAAACCAATTTTATAAATATAAGTGCTAATGACCTCGGACACGTCGGCAACCGCTGCGTTCTGCAGGTTGTACACTTGATCAAAGCCAACCTCCATCAACCGGCCCATAGCAAGAATAAGCAGTAAAATAATGGTCGGGCGAATGCCAGGAAGTGTAATATGCCAAATTTGCCGCCACTTGGAGGCACCATCCATGCCAGCCGATTCGTACAGGGAAGGATCAATAGTCGTCAGAGCTGCCAAGTAAATAATGGTGCTGAACCCCATCTCCTTCCAAATGCCGGAGCCTACGAATATCGTAACCCAGGAATTAGACTCATACAAAAAGGTGATCGGTTCTATCGACAACAGCTTGAGTACCTTATTGATCGAGCCATAGTCAGTGGCAAATAACGAAAGTACGATACCGGATACAATGATCCATGAGAAAAAATGCGGCAAATAAATGATCGTTTGCACCCATTTTTTAAACCAGGTTTTTCTGACCTCATTAAGCAGGATCGCCAGAAATATAGGTACGGGAAATCCGATGACCAAATTCAAAAAGCTGAGCCAAAATGTGTTCCATATAATTTGGAGCGTATTGGAGCTGGAGAACAGGATATTAAAATTTTTCATGCCTACCCATGGACTATGCAGGATGCCATCTGCAAAATTATAATTTTTGAAAGCGATAACAAGACCGCCCATAGGCCAATATTTGAATAAAATATAAAAGGCAAACACAGGAACCAACATCATAAACAATGGGATATTTTGCTTCAATCTTCTTCTTCGGTGCAGGGACGAGGCCTTTCGAAGAGCCATTGTTGAATTCCGGGAGTCTCCTTGGGTACTTCCTCTCACGTATGTTTCACTCCTTCATTCATTCATTTCTTATAACCTAATCATAAGAGATTTAACAAAAAAAACCCTTGAAAAATTATAGAAGAATCTATAATTTCATTGGGTATCTGTTTATATTTGTTTAAAACCTATCATTCGGGTACCCGATAATTCCGATATTCTTTGGGTGTCATTTGATACTGCTGCTTGAACACATTCGTAAAATAATTCGGTTCATCAAATCCGACAGCGCAAGCGATCTCAAAAATTTTCATATCGGTGTTACGCAGCAGCAGAGCTGCCTTGTCCATACGGGTTCGTGTGACAAACCGGGTAAAGCTCTCACCTACCGTTTTCTTGAACAATACACTGAAGTAGCTTGCATTGAGGTGCACATAAGCTGCTACATCTGTCAGTCTGCAAGCTTCATTATAATATTCTTCAATATATTTGACGGCTTTCTCGATCAAATTGTCATTTTTAAGTGCCTGCCAGTTATTAAACAGCAGTAAAAAGTTCTTCACTTGCTCGCTCGCCCACAGGGTGACCTCTTCTGGAGTCCAGTTGGCCTCCGGCATGTCACTGGGGATTTTGGGCAGCAGGCTGTTTTCATCAGGATCGAATTGTTTCTGTATCGTTCCAAGCAAAGCAATCGAAAGCGATAATGCCCCTATCTTCATCTCTTCCGGTGATTTGCTGGACAGCTCCTTAACGAGTCGATCCAACAGCTGCTGAAGACTATCCTCTTGGCCCATCAATATCGCAGACATCAGTTGAACTTCCAATTCCTTGACTCGGGCCTGGTTGGATGACAGTGTTGTACCATAACCTCCTATGCCCTCGCCTGCAGCGTGCGGGTCTACTGATTCATCCCACCCTTTGAACCTGTTGTATAAGCCAGCCAAATGTTTGGCAGTAGGTGCGGCCCCCATCGAAATCATCTCAATCCGAATTTTTAAATATTGTAACGATGCATCCCGAATCGCTGCTTTCAAGCTCTCATCCAACATGCCCGATTCCGCGATCAGAACAAAGCGGTCGTGCTCAACGAGCAGTAGTCTTGCGTGAATTGCTGCTTCTTTCACCAGCTCCTCGACAATGTTGGAGAAAGCAAACTGAAGCAAACTCATATCATGCTTACCGTAATGATGAATAGCCGTGTTCTCATAAACCCAATGCAGCAGCCACAATTCCTGGCCCCTCAGAATTTCGTCCAGACTGCTGGATATAGCCAGCGAATAAGGCAAGTCCATTAAAGCCGCACGCAGCTCCTGATCCTGCTGCTGTTTGTGCTGCACATGCTGCTTCTCCAGCAGCGCATATTTCTCATAAAAGCGCTCGTACGCTTTGTTCATCACCTGATGCACATCTTGCTCTGTACACGGCTTGATCAAGAGATCCAGCGCTCCGTGGCGTACGGCCGCCTGTGCATACTCAAAATTTTTGTACCCGGTCAAAATGACCACCAGCATATCCGGGTAGCTGCGGCGTAAATGCCCGACGAACTCAATGCCATCCATAACTGGCATGCGGATATCGGTAAGCACCAGATCGGGCTTGACTTGGTCCAGGAGCTCCAGAGCAGCCTGTCCATTCCCGGCTTCCCCGACAACCTGCCATCCCAGCTGCCCCTCCTCAAACATCTTGGTCAGTCCCTTTCGAAAATTAGGCTGATCCTCCACGATAAGCACTTTACCTTTCAGCATGCTCCTGTTCTCCCTTCTGAATGTTGATGTTGGGCAATATAAGCCGCATCGTGGTCCCGCTTCCGAGTCCGCTAACAATCTCCAGGCGATAAGGCGGACCGTGTATGAGCTCGATTCTTCTAACGACACTTCTCACCCCAAGGCTTTCCCGCCCGTCCGAACGTTGTGGCAAGGAAGTTCCTTCCCGCCTAAGCAGCAAAGAAATGATCGATTCCTCCATACCGCAGCCATTATCCGTCACTTCGATCTCCAGAAAACCACCAAGGCTGCGTGCTTTGATCAAGAGGATTTTATGTGATACTTTATTGCGGAATCCGTGGACAAATACATTTTCGACAAGCGGTTGAATCAGAAAACGCATAATTTCACATTCGAGAATTTGTTCATCCGTTTGGATAATGGTTTCCAAATCCGCTTCAAACAGCTCCGCCTGCAGCTTGACATAATTACGGATCTGCTGCAAATCCTCTCTCACGGTAGTTAAGGTTTTGACGGGCATTAAAGAATACTTTAACATTTCCGATATCGCAGCGATCAAGGACGCCGTTTCTTTCTCGTTCTGCAAATACAGCTTCCAGTAGATCTCGTTAAACATATTATGCAAAAAGTGTGGATTCAACTGCGCCTGCAGCGCTTTAAGCTCAGCATCTCTCTCACTTAACTGGGTCATATACACTTCCTTGATCAACCGCTCCACATGCTCCGCCATATTATTAAAGCTCTCCGCGATATAAGCCAGCTCATCTTTCGTTCGAATCTGGATTCGCGCCTCAAAATCCCCGGATCGAACCTTACGCAGGCCTTGTAACAGATCTTTAAGGGGTCTAAGCAAATTTCCCGTAGACAGCACAATTAAACCGCTCGTGAGTAAAATGCTGATCAAACCGGAATATACAATTCTTTGAAAAATTTCGCGGTTTTTCTTCTGAATTTCTGTCAATGAAGTACCACTCACCAGCTTGAATGAAGTCGTTTTGGATTCGCCTTGAACAAACATATCATTATGGATAACTTCAGTTTCATTAAGGCTTCTCAGCTGCTGAAGTCTTGCCTCCGAGTCCTGCGGTGAGTTGCTGTAAAGCAGCTCCTTATTCGGATTGAACAAGTGGACATCACCTGTTCCTTCCTTCGTCAATTCTTTGAGCGCACTGGAAAAGAAAGATTCGTCTATCGTGATTACCAGCACACCGTACGTATTTAAGTTGCTATTTTTCATCAATCGGGATGTAATAATCGTTTTCCTAAGCCCACTCGGCTCTATCGAGCTTGGCAAGGCCATATTCATCCATATCAGATCTCCATAGGTATCATCAAGCTTTGAGCGAATGACTCTAAACACATCTTGATCTAGAGTGTTGATCGCTGAGGTGGTGTACTTAAAGTACGTAGAGTTTCCGTCCAGATCATACAGATACATTCCAGTAATATAAGGCGCATCGGTTTTAATCTGAAAAATCTGATCCTCAATTTGCTTTTTATCATAATATACGCTGAATGCATCAAAGCCCTCATTCGAGTTGATTTGTCTAATCATCTTTTCAATTTGCGGATTAAACACAACCGTTTGCGAAATTCGCATAATCTCCTGTACTTTAAGATCCATCTTGGCCAGCGCTTCTTGATTCGTGCTCGAAAACTGTTTGCTGATTTCCTCCTCAAACAGCCTCATATTATACTGGTACGTCAAATAACCGGTTACGCCAAAAGCCAGCAAGATAATGACAGATAAGTTGAGAATCAGCTTTACTCTGAAACTTCTGTTGATTCCTAATAATGATCGAATCCAGATCGGCATCGTAAGTACTCCTGTTATTCAAATAGTAAACCGAATTTCCATACCTCAACATGCTCTATTAGTTAGCATTCTATCACATAATTCGAATACGATTGTACATAAAAATGCACTCCTCCTAAAGATGTGACTTCATCCTTGGAAGAGTGCATGAATGGTTCTGGACAATGTCCAGACTTAAGCTTATTCGGAAAAAACACTCATTTTGGACCCCGTGCTTTTAATAGAAGTTATATGTTGAGACTCTAACGAAAGAACGACGTCCAGCTTCGCGATATGCTCCAGAGCAATAACCAGATTCTCCTGCTTTTGAATTTTCAAGCTGAACAGGATTTGCATGGAGGGCACTGCTAATGGATCGTCCGGCGTACTTTCGTTCGGTATCATTTTCAAATTAACGATGGCAAGATCGTAATCCCCCAAGATCGTCGCAATCTTGCCGAGCGAGCCTGGATTGTCGATAATATGAATACCCACTTCGTGGTATCTTCGATTGCGAAGCAAATGTTTTTCCCATTTATTCAGCAAAAACAAGCTGATCAATACAAGAAACGTACACAGCAAGGCGCCCATATAAAAACCCGCGCCCACACTCAAACCGATTGCAGCAACAACCCACACGGATGCGGCCGTTGTCAGTCCTTTGATCATATTTCCGTTACGGAGGATCGCCCCGGCACCAAGAAAACCAATACCGCTAATGACTTGTGCCGCCAAACGAGCGGGATCCATTCTCACATTGTATTCATTGGCAAATTGCGAAAAACCGTAGCTGGATAAAAGCATGATGGTAGCGGACCCCAGACAAACCAAGATATGCGTGCGAAAGCCCGCTGCATGATTACTCCATTCTCTTTCAATACCGATTAAACCACCCAGGACTACTGCCAAAATCATTCGAACGACCAGTTCCCAATGACTTATTTCCCAAACACTCATCAAATCCAGTCTCCTCTCTTGGTGAAATGGTTAACGCCACATAGCTAAAAAAGCCTGTGTCCAGTTAATATTTGGATCAGGCTTTTTCGTAATTAAGAGTGATTTTAACATTGTCTTCTTAACATAAGGGCAACGTTTTTGGGGGCCTGTCACAGATTATTAGGTTATTGCGATTCCCTGCCTTGGTATAGCGCACCCAATCGGCCCGGATAGTCTGTAATAATCCCGGAAACCCCGATTTGGGTCAATCTTAGCAGATCGCTTTCTGCGTTCGCTGTATAAGGATATACATAAAGTCCACTCTCTGTAGCTTTCTGTACATCCTCTGCATCCAACAGTTGATAATAAGGGTGGAGCGAATACACATCCACATCAAAGCTGCGTGCGTAAGCAGTCGGGTCCAATAAATTGGATTGATACAGCAATCCGATTTTGGCTTCGGGCTCTAACAGCTTAATCCGCCTCACACACTTATGGTCGAAGGATGAAATCACAACGTTATTCAGACGACTTCTTTGCTTCAGTAAGTCTAACAGTTTATGCTCGATTTGACCTTCGTATGCATACTTAATTTCCACATTGATCATGATCCAATCGGGCACAAGGTCCATAACCTCATTCAAGGTCGGAATGGTCTCTCCCTTATATTCGTCTCCAAACCAGGAGCCCGCGTCCAAGGTTTTGATTTCTGACAGTTTCTTCTCCACAATACGGCCTTTGCCGTTGGTCGTCCTATCTAAGGTCAGGTCGTGGCATACTACGATTTCACCATCAGCGGTCAAATGAATATCCAGTTCGATTCCTTCACATCCTTGATCCAAACCAAGCTGGAAGGCACCCAGAGTATTCTCCGGGGCCATCCCTTTTGCTCCTCTATGTGCAATAATCATAGGTTTATTGTTTGACATACTTTACCCTTTCTGCTAGGGGCCGCAGCCCTCTTTCGTTTTATTTTACCGTTTTGTTATATTGTTGAATTTTCGAGCTGATCTCTTTGGAGGCTCCATCCAAAGCTTCCTTAGGTGACCTCTTGTTGTTCAGCACCTCTTCGATCGCACCTTCGACGATTTGTCTGGCTTCAGGGAATACACCGATGACTGCGCCTTGTGTAGCCGTGTTCAGCTTGGTTTGGTGCAGCTGATCAATAGCGGTCTGGAATTGCGGGAACTTTTTGAGGTTTTCTTTAACCGTATCGTCATCATAAGCCTTTTTAGTGATTGGGAAGTACCCGGTGTTGATATGCCAGTAGGCTTGCTCTTTAGGTGATGTCAAGAATTTAATGAAATCCCAAGTCGCCTTTTGCTCATCATCCGGTCTATTATTCATCATCCATAAGCTCGCTCCACCGACAACGACGCCGCCTTCTTTGGCATCCGCAGGTTTAGGCAGGTATCCGGTTCCGACCTCGAATTTACCAGCTGCACTGTCTACAAGCCCTTTAAGTGCTGCTGTGGATTCCAGAATCATACCCACTTGCCCAGCCGAAAATGCTTTTTTGGAATCATCTGTTTTACGTCCCAGGTTGTTGGCGGCTTTCGTATCGACAAGGTCCTTCCACCAAGTCAATGTCTTCACCCCTGCATCCGAGTTCACCAGCGATTCTGTAGCCGGCGAAGTTCTGCCATTCCCGTTGTTTACATATTCGGCTCCCTGGTTAGCGAAGAACTGCTCAATAAACCAGCCATAAATCGCAAAGTTGGCACCAGTAGCTTTACCGGATTTCGTAATAGCATCAGCCGCTGTTTTCAACTCCTCGTATGTCTTTGGAGGTTTGGCGGGATCAAGACCAGCTGCTTTGAACAAATCTTTATTGTAGTACAGTATAGGATTAGACGTATTGAAAGGCATCGAATACAGCTTGCCACCCAATGTGTAGTAACCAGCAATATTCGGCTCCAACTGCGAAATGTCCCATTTATCGGCATCAATGAAATTTTGCATCGGCGTAATCGCCTTGGAATCGATCATAAAGCGGCTTCCGATTTCATACATCTGGACAACGGAAGGGCCTTCATTCGTGCCCATCGAAGCTTTCAGCTTACTGAGCAGGTCGTCATAGCTGCCCTGATACACAGCCTCTACCTGAACTTTATTCTGGGATGAGTTGTAATCGGTCACCAGCTGCTCAACAACCTTGGTATTCGATCCGCCCATAGCATGCCAGAATACAACTTTTTTCGGGGCACTACTAGCCTTGCTTTCGCCTGCCTTGGGCGCTTCTGTTGTTTTTTTAGCACCGTCGCCTTCACCCATATTTACGTTACATCCAGCTAGAAAAATCATAATGGAAGCCATTAGTAAGCCCGTAAACCCTTTTTTTCTCATCGTTTTTCCCTCTCCTCATTCAAAGTGATTGCATATATGACAGGCCTGATAATAAAAGCCGGATCATTAAGTCTTGTTTATCCTTTTACAGCTCCTGCGGTAATTCCGCCTACCAGCTGCTTAACACCCATACCTAATAAAAGAAAAGAAGGAAGCAGCACCAAGGTAACACCTGCCAAGATCAGGTTCCACGACATAACCTCAGCATGCTGGAGCATACCGACACCGATTTGCACCGTTCTCATCGAAGGTCGATTCGTAATTAACAATGGCCATAGATAGTGGTTCCAATGCGTCAGAAAAACATAAACCCCAAGAGTTGAAAGTGCCGGTCTCGAAAGAGGAAGAACAATCGAGAAAAAGTTTCTGATATGTCCGCAGCCATCGATTTTTGATGCATCGAACAGCTCGTTTGGCAGCTGCAGAAAAAATTGGCGAAGTAGAAATACACCGAATGCTCCCGCCATAAAAGGCACAATCAAACCTTGATAGCTGTCCATCCAACCCCAGCTTTTAATCGTCAAGTAATTCGGAATAATCGTAACTTCCCATGGAATCATCATAGTAGCGAGAAAGATCGCAAACAACGCGTTTTTCCCTTTGAACTTCATGAAGGAAAAGGCATAGGCGGCTAAGCTTGATGTAATGACCTGGCTCACCATGATTGCCGATGACACGATAAAGCTGTTTAAAATGAAACGGATAATGGGAAAGCTTTCGATAGCCTGCTTGAAATTCCCCAAATACAATTGGGATGGGAATAAGGGCGGTGGGAAGTTGGAAACTTCCTTCTCCGTCATGAAGGACGATAATACGCTAAATAACAGCGGATACAAAACCGCGAGAGCCATCAAAAGCAGCAGCAGGTACTGAATAACCGGTGTGATTCTCTTTGCAATCATTGATAATGCACCTTCTTCTCCAAAACTTTAAACTGGAACAAGGTCAAGGCCAGGATGATCAGGAACAAAATCAAAGCCTGTGCGCTCCCGATCCCAAAACGGAAATTAACGAACGCGTCCTGATAAATCGAATACACCACAACATTGGTTGAATTCATAGGGCCGCCTTTAGTTAAAATGTGAATTTGCCCAAATGTCTGGAAAGCACCAATTACTGATACAATTAGGGCAAAAAAGATCGTAGGCGTCAATAGTGGCAAAACAATTTGGAGAAATGTCCGTACAGGTCCGGAGCCGTCAATTTTGGCGCTTTCATATATTTCCTCAGGAACACCTTGAAGTCCGCTGGATAATACGATAAACAAGAAGCCCATGTTCATCCATATCGTCATGAGAGAAATCGATATTAGTGCCCAGGAAGGGTCGGTTAACCACGGAATGGGACCGATATGAACAAAGCTTAAGAAATAATTCAGCATACCCGCTGTTGGGTGAAACAACAAAAACCAGATAATTGAACCGGTACCTACAGAAATAACAATAGGCAGTGAAAAAATAAACTGGAAAACCTTCATCCCACGCAATTTGTTATGCGTGATCGCTGCCAAAAAAAGGGACCAAATGATCGAAGTAGGTACAGTTAACAAAATGAACAGTAAACTTACTTTTAAATTCGAATAAAATTGACCTGAGGTTAACAAATCCGCGAAATTATCCAGCCCAACGAACTCAACGACCCTTCCACGAGGATCAGTAATGGTCATGCTAAGGTATACAGATTTCAGCATAGGGTAAAATAAAAAGGTTATGAACAGAATCAGGGAAGGTGCCAAAAACAAATAGGCTAACAGGTTTTCTCCTAACTTTTTCTTTCTAAGTAATGCACTATCTGCCTTAATTAAAACGCTTTCATTGGATGACAATTTGCATACCCCTTTCTTAGAAAAGTTACGTTTATCAGTTGTGGGAGCGTTCCCTTCTCACTCACAGATGGTACCTCTGCCGAGTTGAAGCTCCCTTCCTTGAGCCGGGATACTCAGATGTTCGCTGACACGGTCACTCAGCTTTTCTGGGTAACGCGGGTACACATTTAGAGAATAAAAAAACACATAAAATGCTTTGTTATAAAACAAGCAGTTTATGTGTATCTCCTATTCTCCTACACAACTATTAACTTGTTTTCATCATACACGGTAGTAGTCAATTTTGTCAATAAAACGTTTACAATTTCTTAACATTAAATTTTTTAACACTTTTATAGTACCCAAATAGGCCATTTTTATTGACCAATGTCTATTTATTTCATAGAAAGAATGAGCGTTGGTTCATGCTTCCTATCGAATCGTCTGGTTTCCCGATACCCGTAGTGTGTCATTCATAATCAACTGTCAAGCCAGTGCGATGTTCCCGTTTCTCATGTATAATAAGAGCCGTAGACAGACAAAGGAGTGGATCCACGATGTACAAAATGCTGGCAATCGATATCGACGATACGCTGATCAACGACCGCAAGGAAATAACCGAAGGAACCAAGACGGCTTTGGAAAAAGCTTTGGCGCAGGGCGTTACCGTGACACTGGCAACCGGCCGGATGTATGCATCCGCCAAACAAATGGCTGCCCAGCTGGGCTTGAATGTTCCGCTCATCACCTACCAAGGCTCGTTGGTGAAAAATTCCGAGGATGGCGCAACGATTTATGAACGTACAGTTCCCACTGACGCGGCACGTCATATTTTTGCATATTGCGAGCGCAATGGGCTTCATCTGCAAACATATTTAGACGACATTTTGTATGTACAAGCAGATAATGATAAAAGCAGAGATTATGCTGCACTATCGAAGATCCCTTATACGGTCTATCCTGAGTTCCACGAGCTGGCGGATAAGCCATCAACCAAGCTGTTAATTATCGATGATCCCGGACGATTGGATGAAGTGGCGGTAGAGCTTCGCAATGAAATCGGTCATCTCGTACATATTACGAAATCGAAGCCTCACTTCCTTGAAATCGTGAATCGTGAAGGTACAAAAGGGCATGCGATCCGCTTTTTGGCTGAACGGTTTGGTTATGAGATGTCAGAAGTTATGGCGATTGGCGACAGCTGGAACGATCATGAAATGCTGGAAGCTGCGGGTTTTGGTGTGGCGATGGGTAATGCCGTGGAATCGCTTAAGGAAATTGCCGATTATGTTACCTTGTCGAACAATGAGGATGGAGTTAAGCATGTCGTGGAGAAGTTTGTTCTGCAAACAACTTAATAGCTCTAACCGGCAGACAGGTTACAATGCCGTTTTAATGAAGAGAATCATAACGAAAAGACGGACTCCCGAAGGAATCCGTCTTTTTTTGGGGTGATCTATGGGTTAGCATGGGAGCAGTTGGCGGCTTCTCCCACATCATATCATACGTCAATTTATCTATCTTGGAACGACTTGTTCCTCCCGTACAAACGCACATTTTTCATGAGTCCAATCCATTAGCCTTTTGCCTTCATAACATACATTAGGTGAAATGGAAGGGGGTTGGAACTATGGGATATGTAGGTGGAGTTGGCGCTTCTTGTGGCAGTTGTGGAGGTTACGGTTTGGGAACTACCACAGGTGTTATTCTGGTTCTGTACATTCTGCTTGTTATTATTTTGAGAACATTCTAATATGAGTTAGACAATAAAAAGACAGTGACCGAAATAAAGGGAGCACGCTCCCTTTATCGATTACTGTCTTTCACACTCTTATTTGGCAAAAATATGATTTCCGATGGTTACGGTCTGGGGTCGAGACCAGATCCACTTGCTGGTAGCGGTTATTGGATTGAAATAATAAAGTGACTGATTCGTAGGATCCCAGCCACGCAAAGCATCCTGCGCCGCCAAATATGCGGTTGCATCAGGGGTCAGCGTATATTGTCCGTCATCGACAGCCGTGAATGCCCCCGGTTGAAATACAACATCATGAATATTATTGGGGAACTGACCGGATTGTATCCGGTTCATGATCACGGCTCCGACAGCAACCTGACCCTCGTATGGTTCACCACGAGCCTCGCTATAAATAACTTTGGCCATAATATCCAACTCGGCCTGATTTAACGAATAGTTTTTTAGCGATTTCCACGTTTGATCGCCGACAACTCCGTCAGAAGTTAATCCATAATCTTTTTGAAACTGGCGAACGGTTGCCAAGGTTTGTGAACCAAATTGTCCATCCAGTACATGTTGATCATAACCTATTGTTCTTAAACGGAATTGCAGATCCCATACATCTCCGCTTGATATTCCCTTTGTTAGTAGAGCCGCCGCTTGAGCCTGGTCCGTATGCACAGTACCCAGACTCATAAGAAGCAGCGCGATCCCCACAACAAATGCTTTCACTCGCTTCATCCGTTGTTATCTCCCTTCGCTTAGGCAAAAGGGGTTATATGCTTAATTCGCAATAAATTCCTGAACCCACTCGCCATTATAATAAGATACACCAATTTTTGTATAATTAGGATTCATAATATTTTGTCGATGTCCTTCACTGTTCATCCAAGAAGTCATGACTTCCTGCGGAGTCTTTTGACCCATAGCAATGTTTTCACCGGCATACGTATACTTGATGCCATACTGGTTCATCATATCAAATGGAGAACCGTAGGTCGGAGAATTATGATCAAAATAATGATTATTGTACATATCCTTCGCTTTATCCAGTGCCATAGCTGATAATGCATTGTCGCTAGTCAGCGGATTCAGACCTGCCTTCGCGCGCTCCTGATTCACCAGGTCAACTACTTGACTGGCAAAGGTTGATTCAGTTGTCCCTTGCTGAACAGCAGAGTCTGTACCTGAACCTGTTTCCACACCTGTTCCAGTTCCTGTATTTGTACCTGCACCAGTATCTGTATCTACATTAGTACCTGTATCTACATTTGTGTCTGTATCTACATTAGTACCTGTGTCTACGTTTGTTCCAGTATCTACATTTGTGTCTGTATCTACGTTTGTACCTGCGCCAGTTCCTGAACCGAAGCCCATTCCTTGGCCTAATCCTTGACCTGTGCCTATGCCAGGAAGATTCAATACCATACCAGGCCAAATGTTATTGCCATTGGTAATCTGTGGATTGGCTTTAAGCAGATCACTTAAATTAATTCCTTGCTGCTTGGCGACCACCGACATCGTATCGTTACCTGTAGTTACCGTGCATGGAGCAGCTGAAACAGCCGTGGCTCCAACCATCGTACCCAGAGCGAGTAAACCAGTTAATACAGATTTCTTCAAAACCATTTTGAACATCCTCTCTTTTTTGCGGCCTATGAGGTTAGCTGACGGGTTCGGATCAAAGAGTAAGGACCCGGCCATGAATATGGCTTCACCCCAAATAATAGGTTCCCCCATGCCTCTATTAGAAGCTTCGGCCTGAATTGTGTCTCTTAAAAAAACAAGATGAGCAGCTTGGAAACTCGCTGTCTTTTTAAGAGAGTTTCATCTTAACATGGGAAAACCCGAAGTACACTGATCAAAGTTTTCCAATCTATTGGATATCCGATGTACAATTGGATGAGTTCCGAAGAAATTGGCGATGTTTCATTCATCATTATGGATCAAGGAATCCTCAATAAAAGGACAGGTCGAATGCTATTATTCGTCTGTCCTTTTCATACGTGCGAAATTTAGCATGAAGGACAAACGATCATACATAAGATAAAAGATGTAAGTATGGATGTAGATTTCTAACTTGACCCTTCAGGAGGATGATATGAAAAATTCTGAATCGTTCGTCCCCTTAAAACCATATCTCCATACCAAGGTGTTGGCGATAGGCTGCGGTCCTTTTTTGGTATCTTTGGCTGACGCGTTGCTTGAATCAGGATGGCTCCGTTTCCACATACTAATTACTGAATCCGTACCTACTGATCGTGAACAGCTGAAGGAATTGGTCGAGCATGCTCGTTTAACAGATCCTATGGCAGTCATAGAAGAACTTTGTCTGGATAGCAGCGGGAGAACTGAATGGCACGAGACAGTCGCACCCTTTCATTCGATTTTGTACGTCTCGCAGGAAACTCATATCGAAGAACTTCGGAACTTGAATGCGGTTTGCAAAGTACAGCAGAAACTGCTGCTGCCGGCATTCTGTATACAGCAAGTAGGACTGGTTGGGCCGCTCGTCCATCCGGACATGGAGGGCTGCTGGGAGTCTGCGTGGCGTCGGCTCCACCAAGCTGTTCTTGGCAGTACCCACCTCTCGTCTGACTTCTCGTCCACGGCAGGAACCATGCTGGCGAACGTCATGGTGTTTGAGTGGCTCAAAGCGTTGTCGGGAGCGACTGAATTTTCAACGCAGCAGGCTTTCTTTTTACTTAATCTAAATACGTTGGAAGGCGATTGGCATTCATTTGTACCCCATCCGCTCGTTACTGGACTCCTTACAGCCCCTGATCGTACATCTTATGTAAAAGAATTCGAAATTCCCGATGTGCTGACTAAGGAGGAAAGAGAGCCCTATGGATGGTTTCCCTATTTCAGCAGACTAACCTCATCCGCAGCAGGGATTTTCCATACTTGGGAGGAAGGTGATTTGGGGCAGCTGCCGTTGGCACAGTGCCGTGTTCAGGTTGCTGATCCTCTCTCGGAAGGACCAGCCAAGCTGCTGCCTGATGTGATTCGCTCAGGTCTGACTCATGAGGAGGCACGACGGGATGTAGGACTAGCCGGGATTGAAGCATATGTAAAGCAATTGTCTACTTTACTCACTCCAGAGCTGCCTCCATACCCGTATGCTCATGAAAATGGGGCTGCAATTCAGCCGTTTGTTGGTATCGGAGCGGGTGAAACGGTCGCAGAAGGAGTGTGCCGCGGGCTGCTGATTTGCTTGACTGACACATTGACCAAATCGTTGATCAACCGGAAACCTCTTATCCGTCAAGTGCTGCCAGGTAACGTCGAAGATGAACGCTGTAAATACTATTTGCAGGCATTGACCCTTATACAGGGAGCGCCGACGATCGGTCTCGGTATGGAATCGTACGGCTTTCCTGTTGTATGGGTCGGTATAAACGGCCTTTGGCATGGTCATGTAGGCTTGAATACGACATTGGCCTTAAGAAGCGTGCTGCAGCAAGCTCTGCTGTTCGCAACAAGCACACAACTGATACTCCCGCCGTCAGGACTCGTAGCAGCATCTGTGATACTGGAAACAAAAGAACCTTCCCACCTGATCATTCCTTCCACACAAGAGAGAACATCATCTGAAATCTTGGCTGCTGCCTTGCAAATCCTGAAACGCGATAGCAAGCGACTGCATGTGATGGATATGGCCAATGAGCCTTTTTTGAAAGAAGGGCTTGTAGGGGTTTGGGGCGTTCTGGTGAGAGAGGAGGATTCTCGATGAAATCTGTCATCGCGATTGTCGGAGAGGGAAGGCTTGCGGACCGCGTGTACCGGAGAATGTCTCATTCCTATTCAATCGTCCTCCTGAATGATTTCAAGGAGAGGATACCGGAAGCGGCACAATTGGTTGTTGTTCTGCAGGATGAAGCCAGTTCTTTCTTGATTAACGAAATCGAACAATTGTTGCAGCCGACAGGCATCCCCTGGATCAATGTCTGTGTTCTTGGTGATGAAGGTGTGATCGGACCCTTAGTACGACCCGGCTCACCTGGATGCTCGTTATGTGCGGACACGCGTTATCAGATGGCAGGACGCAATTTGGAAATGTCCGAGCAGCAGCTGAAAAAATTAGTTTACGGGGGCGGCCCCGATGAATCCAGCATCTCGCTTGGTGGCTTGTTGCACATATCCTGCCTAATTGAAGCAGAAGTACAGAGAGTGCTGCAGGGTAAGCTGGCTCTCACGGAACGTCGAATCTATCTCGTTAACTTGATAACTTTGAAAAGCTCCATACACCCTTTTTTACCCGACCCCCTATGTCCCGTGTGCGGTCAATTACCCGATGATTCTGCTACGATAGCCCGAATTAAGCTCCAGCCAAGTCCTAAGAGCAGTCCCGATAGCTTTCGTTGTCGTTCGGTTAACGAAATGAAGGATGTATTAATCAAAGATTATTTCGATTCCCGAACCGGACTTTTTAATGTATATCAGCCAGATCTTGCTTCACCCTTTGCTGCTGTCCATGCCAACCTTCTCTTGTTTGCAGGAGACGAGGTGACAGCAGGCCGCACTCATTCCTATGTGACCAGCACGCTGACCGCGATATTGGAAGGATTGGAGCGATATTGCAGTCAGGCACCGCGCGGTAAACGAACCGTAATTCGTGACACCTATCACAATCTCGCAGAGCAAGCGCTCAATCCGGTTGATGTAGGTGTGTATACAGATGAGCAGTATACGCAGGAGGATTTTCCATTCCAACCGTTTCATCCGAACCATCCCATTGACTGGGTCTGGGGCTATTCGTTTATGCAGGAACGTTCGATTCTCGTTCCGGAGCTGCTGGCGTATTATAGTGTGACTTATGGTGAAGGCTATGTGAATGAAGCCTCCAACGGATGTGCGCTTGGCAGCAATATGGAGGAGGCTATTTTGTATGGAATTCTGGAGGTTGTGGAGCGTGATTCGTTCCTGATGACCTGGTATGCACAGCTTCCGGTACCACGTCTTGATCCCTATTCCACTGATAATAAGGAATTGCGCTTAATGGTCGACCGTTTGCGGGCGGTTGCAGGGTACGAGGTTCAGTTGTTTAACATTACAATGGAGAACGGAATTCCGTCTGTGTGGGCATTAGCGAAGAACACCAGGCCAACGGGAGCGAATCTCGTATGTGCAGCTGGCGCTCATCTGGATCCGATAAGAGCCGCGATAAGCGCTATTCATGAACTCGCTGGCATGATCGGGTCGCTTAGCACGAAGCTGGAAGCCGACCGCGAAACCTACCTGCATATGCTCGAAGATTCCTCCCAGGTTCGCCAAATGGAGGACCACTCCTTATTATACGGCCTGCCGCAAGCGGAGTCGCGCCTGCGATTTTTGCTCGATAACCATCAGCCCTTGCAAACGTTCGCTGAAGCGTTTAAGCAGGTAACGATCCCACACACAGATTTGACAGAGGATTTAAAGGACATTCTTATGGTGTTCAAAAGATTGAAGCTGGATGTTATTGTCGTCAATCAGACAACACCCGAAACATTACGCAACGATTTGCATGGTGTGAAAGTGATCATTCCGGGCATGCTGCCGATGACATTCGGACATAACCTTACCCGCTTATCAGGACTAGAAAGAGTACTGCGTATACCAGCAGAACTTGGGTATTTGAAGCAGCCTCTTACATTGGAGCAGCTTAATCCATATCCGCATCCATTTCCATAAATTTATAAATGCTTCTACAAGAAAAAGCCGCTCATCTTTGATGCGGCTTATTAACTATTTATGTGATTAATTTGTATTTATTTCTTTCCTGCGTGCTCGGACATCGGTAAATCTGTCGGGGAATACACGCCGATATTGTTCGTTCCTGCCTTGAAGGCCCAATATAACTCGGTAACCCCTACACCTACAGCGAATATGAACAGCACGAGTACAACCGAATACGTAATCTCCATCATATAATTGTCCCGAACATGCTGAACCTTGTCTTTCCATCCCAGCTCACGAAAAACAACCGGCTGCAGCGGCGCATACCCGATTAAAAAGCGGTACGCTTCATTAATTTTAGCAAAAATAGGCTCCCCAGGGGATGGCTGCTCATCAGCATCCAGGTATTTGTACCTCTTCATCAGAAAAAAATATCGGTCCTCAATTTCCTTCTCAATTGCGTCCTCGGTAAGGCCAAGTACCGCGCATGCCTGTCTGCGATCCTGCATAATTTTCCCTCCTTTTGATTTAAAGGTTCTGCAATCAGAAGGGAAATTATGCAAGGGAATATGTAAAAATTTACTGTACAGAAAAAATCACCTGCATGCATCATGTCAGGTGATCCTCTATACATATCTGATTAACGATACCAAGGGGTTACCGTTATATTATCAATATGAACGCGGGGCGGGAGATTAACCAGATACACAACGATGCTCGCGATATCATCGGTCTTTAGCATCGTGGAGCGCTCTTCCTGTGTGATCGGCTCGGTTTTATGATTCCAGATCGTACTGTCCACGGCTCCGGGGCTAATGGAAGTCACCCTGACTCCGGTACGTCTATTTTCTTCGATGATCGTTTCGGTTAAAGCTCGTGCGCCATATTTGGATGCCACATACAGCCCATTCCCGGAGCCGCTTCGAAATGATGCCGTTGATAAAATATTAATAACGTATCCCATATCCTGTGACTTCATCACAGGGATGACTTCACGACACATCAGGTAAGTACCTGTTAAATTAATATCGATCATCCGGTTCCATTCTTTAACATCCGTATCCTGAAGATTCTGTTTCTCACGCATGCTGATCCCGGCCGAATTAATGAGGATATCGATACGTCCATAGGTCGACATGACCCGCTGAATGGCATGGTGTACCTCCTCTTCGCTCCTCACATCCGCTTGAATTCCGGTCACATGATCCCTATACTGGGGGTCAACTGAATCCAGAGCCTGCTTCAAGTTATTGGCATCCCGGGAGACCGCAGCAACAAAAACCCCTTCGCGTAGCAGAGCGTGCATAATAGCCAGCCCTATTCCTTGACTCCCACCCGTAACCAAAGCTACTTTATCGTGAAACATAGACGTTTCTCCTTTGCTTCATCCTTAGTCACAGTACAGCCTGAACCGAGCTTCTGAGCAGCTCAATCATACTATCGTGAAGCAGCCCCTCTTTGTTATGCGCCGGAGTTATGCAGCAAACCTTTCCTTGACCTGACGTATGCTGCCAGCCCGCAATCGAGCTGCCATCGATGGATTCCGATCTCAGAAAAACGCTCGTATTGGCTTCATCACAGCTAACGAAGTAGTGCTCATCCATAATTTCGAATGAAATTTCCTTTGAGGTCCCCTGAGAGTTGTCTGAAGGAACCTTACCGTTATACTGAACCATTTGATTTTTGGACGGATGGGAAATAAAATAACCGCGCAGCATGCTCACAAATGCCGAATCGGGCGGATAAGAGGCTAAACCCGAATGCCAGTTGAGGAAGCCTCCTCCCTCTTCCACATAGCGGACAATAGCTGCCGATATTGGCTCCGTTAACCAATGCTGGACGATTTCATCCTTGGGATTAACCCTGTCTTCCTTGAAGAGAATCACTGCCGCCGGTTTTGTCTGCAGCCGCTCCATCAGTTCCTCAGCCGATATGTACTCCAAAGTATAGGAGCCGCTGTCCGTAAGAGGCTTTATTGCCAGGTTCAGAGCTTCCCTGATCGGTTCCTCGGCATGGTAATAATCTCCAACGATTGCATAAATAAGCTTCATTTACTGTTTCCCTCCATCCTTGCCACAAGATAAATGTTAGATCGGCATCGGTTCGCCTTTAAAATTAATGAAATAGTGTTCAGGAGCAATCTCCTTTTTCATTTCCACAATATCCAGAATGCCGATAGCGCTTTCCAACGGATCTCCAGGAGCTTTCTCTCCGCCCATATCTGTTTTGATCCAGCCCGGATGCAGCGCATACACGCGGATCTCTTTGGCTTTCACATACTTCTTCAACTGCTTGGAAAACATATTGATCGCGGCTTTGGAGAGCGCATACGGATAATCCCCACCATAAGCATTGGACAAGCTTCCAGCTTCAGAGGATATGTTCAGGATGATCCGTTGGCCACCGTCCGGCATCAAGGGCAGCAAATGTTTGACTACCCGCATCGGCCCATACAAATTGACCTCAAAGCTTTGTGCAACATCATCCAGCGAAAGGGTTTCAAGTGTTCCCCCTCTGCCGAGCAAGATTGCAGCGCTGTTGACGATTGCATCTACAGCTTGATTGTCCGCTCGCAGCGTTTCTGCTAACCGGGCAACCGTATCTTCACGGCTGACATCCAGCTCTACAGCCTTGATTTGGCCGGGGTAACGGTTGATCAGCTCAAGCAGCTGACCATCAGGACTTGCAGCGCGAATACCAGCGATAACATTGTGGCCCCGCTGCGCCGCTATCGTCGACAGATGAAAGCCGAGACCGCGGTTTGCACCAGTAATGATTATATTCATGCTGACTCACCACCTGCCTGCGGCATAACGGGTGTATTCAGTGGTTTGCCCAGCTCCTGCAGACCCAGGGTTACTCCCAGCTTGGCGATTGTATCAAAATAGCTGTATCGACCACTTCCGTATTCACCTTTATGCGTCAGCGGATAGCCCTTACTTTCTACAAAATCAATATGCTGTTCAAAGCCAGGAACGGTGAACGTTATAAAATGAACCCCTTGGCCTTGCAGCTGTTTGAACTCGTTCCAAGGACCCGGCTCATCATAAGCTTCCAGCAGTTCCACAGTCACGGGTCCCATTTGCAAGTTGGCCAGCTTCACCTGTCCGCGGATGAACTTACCACGATACCACGTATATCCGCTTTCCGTGTGCTGAGGCACACGATCCGGATCAGGAACCCGAATCTTTGGCATCTCGATCCCGAACAGCTCTGCATAATGCCTGGCTGCGTCTTCGATGTCGTCTACAACAATTCCGATTTTCACCAGATTATGATTCTCTATATGCTCCATATACCCGTAGCCTCCTGTTTATATGATATATACTGGCTAGTTTTTCTTGTCATTTTCCAGCAGCTCAATAATGATCTTGAGCGGCTCCAGCGAATCGATATAAGCATATCTTCCGCCTGTATATTCGCCTTTTTGCACGAGAGGCATTTGGTTGCGATCCAGCTTTGTGACGATCTCCTTCATGCCCTCGATCCTGAATGCGATATGATGTGGACCTTCTCCATGCTCATCCAAATATTCACGCCAAGTGCTCGGATGCTCATCTGGTTCAATCAGCTCCAGCTGCAGCGAGCCCATTTTGAAAAATGCCAGCTTGGCTCTCGCTTCCGAGCGTTCTCCCCGATATTCCGTTTCAGCTACATCTACAGCTCCGGTTATTGCCCAGCCTGGATTTTCCACTCCAAAAAAGTCGGCATACGCCTGTGAAGTCTTCTCAATGTCATGAACCAATATTCCGATTTGTGCTATGACGTTCGTGCCGAGCAAGTTTTTTTCCATTTTGGTTAGCTCCTTTAAGGGTGGGATTAAAAGTATGGTGAATAAGAGTCGCTACGCGGTCAAGGTGTTCCTTCGATTGCTGTTGTTCCCCTGTTTTCAGATTGTATAAAACATTTAGCGGTAAAAATCGGGGAACAAAGGCACCGCTGCGCTATCTCCGGAACACCCTGACCACTCCACTTAGTATTCACCGTACTTTTTTGAGTGTAGTAATTTAGGGCACTCTGAATACGTCTTTGGTATTCATCGTACTTTCATATAGTGATCAGGACTCTGTAAGACGGATGAATTTGGGGGAATATTATCCTTACAGATGTAAGGCAAATCCCTAGCCTTTGACCGATCCAAGCAGCATTCCTTTGTTAAAATACTTTTGCAGGAAAGGATATACGACCAGCAACGGGGCCGCTGTGAACACAACCGCAGCCATTCGTACAGCCGGGCTGAATTCCAGACCTTCCACGGACGCCCCCATATTTTCACTCGGTTGAATCAGCATTTGACGGAGGAACACTTGTATAGGCAATCTATCCGATTGGTTAATATATAAGAGGGCGCTGAAGTACGAATTCCAATAATCAACCGTATAAAATAAGGTAAAGGTTGCGATTACCGGCATCGATAGTGGAATCACAATTCTCCACAGCATACCGAATTCCGAGCAGCCATCGATTCGTGCCGACTCCTCAATTTCCATCGGGAAATTTTGGAACGAACTGCGAATCACAATCAGATTAAAGGGGGCAATCGCTCCAGTTAAGAATAAAGCCCAATAGCTGTCAAGTAAGCCCAAGCCTCTTACAAGCAGATAGAGCGGGATCATACCTCCACTGAACAGCATCGTGAACAGAACGAGGAAATTGAGAATTCTGCGTCCCTTCAACCAGGTTTTGGATAATCCGTACGCCATTAAAGTCGTAAGCACCATGCTAATGGTCGTTCCTGTAGCTGTGATTACAACCGAATTTTGAAAAGACTTGAGAAAATTGCGGTTTTCCATCAAATAGGCATAAGCGTTAGTCGTCCAAACCTTCGGTATCAGAAAAAAGCCTCGTGTTAAAATTTCCTGCTTCGTGGCAAAGGAAGCCAGCAGCACATACAGGAATGGAACCACAGCTATCAATACAATCAGAACCAGCAAAGAAAAAACGACAGTTTGGTATACAGGAGCCCTACCTCTGAAATCATGTGCTTTCATCTCAATAGACCCCTTCCTCTCCGACTTTCTTAGCTATCCGATTAGCACCAATAATAAGACACAGCCCGATTACCGATTTGAACAGCCCAACTGCTGTTGTATAGCTAAAGTCTCCCTGCACGATACCAGTACGATAGACAAAGGTATCGAATACATCTGATACTTGCAGGTTCGTTGGATTTTGCATCAGTAAGATATGTTCAAAGCCGGTATCCATTAAATAGCCGACCCTCAGGATGAATAGAATAATGATGGTCGTTCTTAATCCAGGCAACGTGATATGCCACATTTGCCGCCAACGGCTCGCCCCGTCAACAACGGCTGCTTCGTATAACGTGGGATCGATGGAAGCAAGTGCGGCGAAGAAAATAACCGCACTCCAACCAGCCTCTTTCCATATGCTTTGAAATACATACACATAGCGGAAATATCCACGATCCGTAAGCAGTTGGATCGGGTCGAAGCCCCATTCCATTAACAGCTTGTTGACACCACCCTCTTGTACCGAGAACAGCAGAATCGTAATACTGACGACGATAACCCAGGATAAAAAATGCGGGATGTACACGACCGTTTGCACAATTTTGCGAAACCATGCCTGCCTGACCTCATTAAGCAATAAAGCAAGCAGGATCGGAGCCGGGAAGAACAGAAATAAATTCATCCCACTCAGAATCAGGGTGTTTTTGAGCAGCAGCGTAAAGTCCTGCTCCCCAAACAGCTTGCGAAAGTTATCAAGGCCTACCCAATCACTGTTAAGAAATCCGTCGAAGGGATCAAACGACTGGAATGCAATCAGGACCCCACCCATGGGGATGTATTTAAAAATGATAAAGTACAACAATCCCGGGAAAATCATCAGATAGAGGGGAATCCCCCGTTTCCAGGCACGGTTGCTCCTTTTGTTCTTAGCCAATGAAAGGGTGCCCTCCAGCTTGCTCTCTGTACTTATCGCTTTCATACATCATTGTCCTTTCCTTAGCATGATGTCAGCTTGATCCTCTTCGGGACAGGCATGCTCATTGCTTATTTCGTCAATTTATACTGTTCGTTCATTTCAGATATAATATTGTCTCCGCCATTTTTCTTCCATGCATCTACGGCTGCTTCGATAGCATCCACAGGTTTTTCACCCATAATGATCGCTACCATCTCGCTCATCAGCTTCTGGTCAAGCGTAGCTCCCGATTTGGTAGACGTTTCCGAGAATAGCCCTGCTCCTTTGTCAATCACTGCATACTTCTTATTCACGTCGAACAGAGCAAGCACTTTTTTCGGCTTCTCCTGATCCTCCCATGGTCTAACAGTGTTAAGCGGATCAAGCTTATGGAAGAACCAGAAGTTAATCAACATCGGACGATCTGTTTCGAATGCCGGAAGCACCTCGTATTTCTCACCGGTTTTCTTGTAGTGAATACCTTCTACTCCGTAAGTGATTAGTGAATGTCCTTCAGGTGTGACCATATAATCCATTAACGCCATAATGCGTTCCTGCTTCTTCTGATCGATCTTGGCATTAATAACAACCTTATTGGTTGTGGCATAAGTCGTATTCCCTTGAAGTCCTGTAGGACCCTTCGGCGGTACTAGCTGAACTGCTTGCGCGGTAGGCACCAGCTTTTGCAAATTCGGAAGGCCTGTATCATAAATATTGGTGGCAGGAACATCCGTAAATCCAACCTTATTGGCCTCAAATTTGAAATCCGGATCTTGTCCTTTATTGATAGCAAAATCCTTATCGAGAATTCCATCTTTATACATTCTGCTCATGAAACCCAGGAAATCTTTCAATTCCTTCGTTTGTGCCTGCCATGGAACAATAGCACCGTTCACTTCTTTCCAGCTATTAGCGAGTCCAAAGGCAAACCGGATCGGATCGGCAGCACGACTGAAGCTTCTGTTATTCTGGATCGCAATGGAGTAACCTATCGTATCGTCTTTGCCGTTACCGTCCGGATCGTTTTTGGCAAAAGCCTTGGCAACCTCATACAGCTCATCGGTCGTTGTCGGAGCTTTTAAATTAAGCTTGGTCAACCAATCCTGACGAATGAATAAGGTTTCCCGGGATTCTGGAGTCCAGTTCGGTAAGGCATAGATTTTACCTTTGGGATTACCGATAGCATACGTTTCCATCGGTATTTCCTTCGTTAAATTCGGATAGTTTTTGAGGATCGGCGCAATGTCGAGAAATACGCCTTTATCGCGCCATTTCAAAAACTCAGCGCTGTTGATTCTGAATACGTCCGGGAACGAATTGGACGCCGCCATAACCCCTAATTTTTCTACATAGTTGTCGGATGGAACCCATTGGATTTTCAAATCAATGTTCAGCTTTTTATTTAATTCATCGATGACCGGATGTTTGTCTGACCAAGCACCGCCTTCATAGGCGATTGACATCATGTTAATGCTGATTTTCTCACTAAATGCGTTAGCCGGCTTGCTATCTGCGGGTTTGTCTACGGCTGCATTCCCACTTGGAGCCCCTTGCGAGCACCCTGTAACGATGCTGGCAGACAGTGTAATTGCGGCGGATATTTTCATCCATTTAACCATTCTACGTTCCCCCTCAGGCAATATGAATCTTACATAACTAACATACTGCATGTTGAAAGCGAATACATTATCTGATCCTATGATTTCCGGTTCAATCTTACTTACTCGAGGTGAATCGGTATTCGAATCGATACAACAGCACCCCGTCCTGGGAACGAGCTCAGCTTGATGCCATATTTATTGCCATACTGCAGCACCAGCCTCGCGTGAACATTGGCTAACCCAAGTGAATCCTGCTGCGTGTAATTTTGCTCAACTGTGGTCGAAATCATCTCCAGCTGCTCAGTAATTCTTTGTAATTCCGCGTCCGCTATTCCGGGTCCGTTATCCGCGACCTCGATGATCAGATCGCGCCCTTCATCGTACGCACTAACTATGACGACACCTTCCCCGCCTCTCGGCTCAATCGCATATTTCACGGCATTTTCCACAATGGGCTGAAGAATGAACTTCACAACGCGGCAGCGGATAAACTTTTCATTAATAAAATAGCGACTCTGGAAATGCTTCGGAAACCGGACATGAATAATATCCAAATATTTGCGAAGCTGCCCCAGTTCCTCCTCCAGATATACTTCCATATCCGTGAATTGGGCTGTATAGCGGTACACATCGGCCAGATTGCGGGCCATTCTCTCGATTACTGGTACCTTTTCCAGATAGGCCATACTCGTAATGATGCCTAACGTATTGTAGAGCAGATGCGGATTGATTTGATTTTGCAGCGCCTTGATTAAGGTTTCCTTTTGCTTCAGCAGCGCCTGCATTTCCTTCAGCTGCAGATTCGAATTGGTTACAATCAGCTCATCCAGCCGCTTGACCATAATATTAAAGCTGTGAAACAGCTGCTGCAGCTCGTCCTGGCCGGGTACTGATTCCGTTTGCACGCTCAGATCCCCCTTGGCTACCTGTCTCATCAAGCCTCTTAAGGTAAGGATCGGATCGACAAAACGATTGGACAATAATGGAACCACCAGGATGACGAGGCAAGTAATTATAGCGAGCACCAGCAGCATCGAAATTCTTGCCGAGCTTAAGCCTACCGCCACTTCTGCAAAAGGGACTAAGGATACGATTCGCCAGCCGGTTACAGGTGAAAGTGAGCTGCCAATCAAATAATCGTCTCCATGAAACCGTTGAATCGCGGTCTCTCCCTTATCCGGAATCTTCAGGCCTGCAAGCTCAGTCTGTCTCTTTTGAAGCCCGTTCAATTCCTCATTCGGATGGTACACAATAGAATCGTCACCCGCCAAAATAAAAAATATCCCCGACTTTGCCAGCTGCGAGCTTTTGAACGCACGATCTATTTCCTGCAAAGAGATGTCTACTGCCAAAGTCCCGATCAGTTCTATCGTTTCCTTATCATAGATCGGCAGCAGTACGGACATGACCGGTCGCCCATAAGCTCCTTCATATTTGGCTGTATGAGTTGGAAGAATAATAATATTCGGGGATACCGGCCTGCCATACCAAGGCTCGTCTTCAAAACGATCCAGCTTGCCAAAATACTGTGCCATCGACACGATCTGATTCGACTTGGAAATAATGAACATGCCCTGAATCTCCGAATAATTCAGAGCCAGATATCTCCTCAGCTCCTTCTCCACATTCTGCTTATCGAGATTGGTATAGCTTTTGCTGATCAGCCATTCCTGAATCGTATCATTCTGGATCAAGTACTGCGTGGACTGCTGAAGCTGCTGATAATAGTAATCGAGATGGTAATTCAAACGTGCTGTCGCCTCATTGGATATATTAAAAAATTCTTTTTCAACCGCTTTGCTGTAATAATAATTGGACAGCAGTCCCAGCAGCAGAACCGATAATACACTGACACTGAGAAAGGCGAGCACCATCTTCATTTTGATCGAAAATTTCCGCAGCATCACGAAGGCTCTCATAGGCCCATTCTCTTCCTATATTCCACTGGGGTAATCGTAACAATTTGTTTGAAAATCCGGTTAAAATAGGGCAGTGAGGAATAACCGACCATATCGGCGATTTCATATATTTTCAAGTCAGGCTCCTGCAGCAGCTCCTTGGCTTTACGAATCCGAATCAGGTTCAAATAGTTTAAACAGGTCTGGCCTGTCGTTTTTTTGAACAGCATACTAAAATGAGAAATGCTCATATGTGACATCTCTGCCAGGCGCGCCAGAGCAAAATTCTCAAAATAATGAACATCCATATATTCGCATACCCGTTTAATCGATGCATTACCGCTCTGATCCGCATATTGGGGATAGATCAGTATCCATGCTTGTATGAGGTCTGTAAAGTGCTTACGAATCGCCTGCTCATCCTCAGTTGCTAAGGACATATGCGTCTGCTGCGTGCCAAATGCTTGCAGCAGTTCGTTCAATTTGGACGATAAAATAGCGAATACGCTCTTGCGATAGCTTGGGGTAGTCAGCTTGAGCTTGAAGATGGCTGTTAACAAATTGTTCAGCTCGGATTGTACGGTGTGTCGGCTCATTTCTGGCAAATGCTCGACAAACTTTTGGATATTAAGTACACCTTCATGGATTTCGGACATGCCCTCCAGCCGTTGGATGGATCGCTTCAGAGCACCGTGCAGCTCCTCCTCATCAAGCGGCTTCAATAAATATTCGGTGACTCCATAACGCATGACTTTCTTGGCATACTGAAAATTATCGTAACCGCTTACAACAATCGTAACGATAGGTAAATGAGCCTGATCGATTTTTTCACATAACCAAAGACCGTTTTTGTGAGGCATCATAATATCTGTGATTACGATACTCGGCCAATGCTCCTGAATAAAGCTCCATGCCTCATCCCCATTCCCTACTTCGCCCGCAACATTAAATTGAGGTGCAAGTCGCTCGACCATTTCTGCAACTGCATCACGAATCCATATTTCGTCTTCAGCTATCAGCACCTGAAACATATAACGAAACCTCCTAAGAGCGTTCAAAAGAACGCTAGCATCGTAACCATTCATCATTCAACGCTACATCGCAACCAACTGGTATTTCTCAACGCCGCTGTGTACAACATGCTGTAATACCCATATCCTACTACCGGAATTGTGACTTGTCGATACATTACATATAGGTAACTGACTTGGGTAAATTAGGTTGAAGATGTACCATTTGCGGTGAAAATGACACAAAAAGCCGTATCCCACACAGCCATCGGCCAAGCAGAATACGGCTTTTTACGACAATAAGCACTATGATATATTTCAATGAGGCTTATATCCAGCCCATACGTTCTTTGAGTGAATCGATTTGTGCGATATGATGCCGCCCATGCCAGGCGTATCTTTGAGCTGCGATATCCAGCGTCATGATACCATGAGTCGGACTTATCAAAGTACGCTGAAATTGTTCCGGTGATAATGAACGAAGCAAGACAACAAATCGCTGATGAAGCGACTCCAGCAGTATCAATGACGTTTCTATTGGCGCTTCTTTATAGTCGCTTAACTCAGCCCATAATTCTTCGCGATAAGAACCTGCAACAGGGGCTTCCTCTGTTAAAGCTCTTTTAAAACGAATAAAAGCATTCATATCGTTATCGGCCACATGATGCACGACCTGTTGGGTATTCCAGCCGCCAGGCCGATAAGGTACCAGCAGCTGCTCAGCATTGAGGTTCTGCACCGTCAGTCGAAGCGCTGTGGGAATATGAGCGATGTCCTCCATCCATATGGCACGGTGCTCTGAGGTTGGATGCATCTCCGGTTTAAATGTACCCAAGGGATAAGACCATAAGTCCATACTGTCACCTCTACAATCTATTGATTATGGATCTCATCTTCATTACAGAAATGGTTTCCTACTATTTACACAGTGTACAACTTTTCAGTCACCGAATGCTAGCTACGCGTTTAGGCTGCCCATAAGGAAATAGACGATCCCATAAAGGCAACCGTCTATTTTGGGAGTAATCTATGGGATTGTATGGGAGCCGTTGGCGTTGTCTCCCACACCATAGCTTATGTAAATCTATCAACCATGGAACGACTTGTTACTCCCTACCAAACACACATTTTCCATGAGTCCAATCCGTAAGCCGCTAACCAACATAACATACAGAAGGTTAAATGGAAGGGGGTTGGAACTATGGGATATGGCGCTGGTCTTGGTGTAGGTTGCGGTAGTTGTGCTGGCTTTGGTTTGGGAACAACTACAGGTGTTATTCTTGTTCTCTTCATTCTGCTTGTTATTATTTCGAGAACATTCATCTAACATGAACCTGTAAAATGATATCACTCATCAAGACAGCAACCATAAAAGGATTTGATTCCTTTATCGGTTGCTGTCTTTTATAGCGTGATTGGGAACATGATCAATCGTGCTTTCTATCTTCTTCAATATCTTTCAAAAAAAGCATCACTGTCAGCTTCTGCAAGCTGCACAGCGATGCTTCATGGGATGAATCATCAGTGATATTGATATTCAACAACGTATAAAATTAACGTGGTTTAGGCATGAGCCATGCATGATCAGGATCATTATGAAACTTCCAAATCCGGTTGGGTCCAGCCATTACATTCAAGTAATAAACCTCATAGCCCGGAGGCGCAGAAACCGGATGATAGCCTTTTGGCACCAGCACCGTCTGGCCGTCTTGAACAACAAGCGTCTCATCTAGCGAACGGTCGTCTGTATAGACACGCTGGATCGCAAAGCCCTGCTCCGGCTGGACATGGAAATAATAGGTTTCCTCCAGCAGTGACTCATCAGGAAGTGCATCCCGGTCATGCTTATGTGGTGGATAGCTCGACCAATGACCACCTGGCGTAAATACCTCAACGACTAACAAGCTATCGGCCGGCTCCTGCTCTGGCAAAATATTATGAATCTGCCGCTCCATGCTGCCAGAGCCACGGGTTTCTGCGCCTACTTGATCAGGTCCGATTAAACGCGCCGTATGATTGCCATGTCCTGGTGCTGAGCATATCGCTAATTCTACCGCAGTCAACGCACGAACCTCGTAATGATCAGCGTTGGGCACATATACGGAATAAGGACGTGTCTTTTCAAATACACTCATCCGCTGCCCAATTCCCTCCCATGCCTCATTATGGGTAGCTACATCCGCTTTTCCACTGAGCAGTACCAGGCATACCTCCTGATCTCCGGTTTCGCGTTTCACAACCTGACCCTCCGACAGCTTCAGCACTTCAAAACCAACATATTCCCAACCGGCCGATTGAGGTGTAACCGTTAAAACGGTCCCTTCAGCGTTAGGTGCCTGCTCCGGCTTAACTATCAATTTGGACATGGTGGATCCCTCCTAAAAGCTTCCGTAGGAAGCTGACTTCGTAAGCATAAACTTCAAGTTTTCGTTAGAAAACTACTTCGTAAGCGTCATATCAATTTATTCCGATCTCAACGGCTGAATAAGCAGATTTAGCGCTTCACTTACCTTTACGGGACGGCCCAATTGGCTGGACAGCTTGGCAGCTAATGCAATTCGCTCCGCCTGCAGGCCATCATTGCCTTCAACCGGCAGCGGCTTGTCGTTGACGATACAATCAATGAACATTTGTGTCTCTTCCACATAAGCGGCGTTATAGCGTTCCAGGAAAAAATGCAGCGGTTTGTCACGTGTAATACCATCCACCGTGCTGATTTCTACCGTGGTCGGATGATCGTTGGAAGCCGCTGTGCTGCCTTTGGATCCAAATACCTCAACCCGTTGATCATACCCGTATACGGCTTGGCGGCTGTTGTCGATAACGCCGAGTGCTCCATTCGCAAAACGAAGTGTAACAATAGCCGTATCCACATCGCCATGCTCGGCAAATACAGGATTGATTAACACGTTACCGATCGCATGTACTTCCTCAACCTCACTACCCGACAGAAAACGGGCCATATCAAAATCATGAATCATCATATCCATGAAAATCCCGCCAGACACCTTAATATAGTCCGGATGCGGCGGATTCGGATCGCGCGAAGTAATTTTCACGATATGCGGCTCACCGATCAAACCTCCCTGCACATGCTCACGAACACGCTTGAAATTGTGGTCGAAACGGCGATTAAAACCGATTTGCAGCTTCACTCCAGCTTTGCGTACAGCTTCGAGCGCTTCCTCCGTTTGTCGAATGTCCATACTCACCGGTTTTTCGCAAAAAATATGCTTGCCAGCCTCAGCCGCCTGCTTGATAAGCGGTACATGTGTATCTGTCGAGGAGCAAATAAATATCGCGTCAATCTCCGGATTAGCAATGACCTCATTGCTATCGGTAGTGACAATAGCGATTCCCCTCTCGCTAGCCCAAGCTTGCAGCTCGGGGCCAGCGAACAAGTCGCTTACAGCTACAATTTCCGTTTCTGGCAGTCTTAGCAAATTATCGGCATGAATTTTGCCAATACGCCCTGCGCCAATGATCCCAATTCTGATTTTCTTCATGATGCACTCCCTCCCGCTTTACCTGAACTTCCGAATAAACGAATCTTTTCTTGTACCTTTGCCTGAATGGCTGCTTTCGCCGGAATCAGGTAATTACGTGGATCATAAGCAGCCGGATTGTCGTTCAAAAAGCTGCGAATCGCCTCCGTGCAGGCCATTTGGTTATCCGTATTCACATTGATTTTACTCGTTCCAAGCGCAATGGCCTGACGAATTTCCTCATCCGGTAAACCGCTTCCCCCATGCAGTACGAGAGGCAATCCGGTCAGCTTTTGTATTTGCCCCATTCGTTCAAAGCCAAGCTTCGGCTGGCCGCGATAAGGACCGTGCACAGAGCCAAGCGCTGGTGCCAAACAATCAATTCCCGTAGCACGAACAAGCTCCACACAATCCTCAGGTACTGCATACATCCCATCGGCATCATCAACCACAAGATCGTCCTCGCGGCCGGTAATCCGTCCAAGCTCCGCTTCTACCGTAGCACCAAGTGCATGTGCTGCCTGCGTAACCCGCTGTGTCACATCGATATTGTGCTCAAGCGTATGATGTGAGGCATCGATCATGACTGAGGTAAAACCTGCATGGAGCGCCCGGATGCAAAGATCATAGGTGGAACCGTGATCCAGATGAAGCGCTACAGGAACGGTGATATCATAATGTTCGATCAGCGCTTTGACCATACCTGCAATGCAAGGGAGACCGCCCATATAAGGAATATAAGCCTCGCTGACACCCAGAATAACAGGTGCACGCTCCGCTTGAGCTGCCTGCAGAATGGATTGCGTAAACTCCAGATTATTTAAATTAAACTGCCCCACCGCATATTGTCCTTCCAATGCCTGCAGCAGCATCGTTTTCATGGAAACCAATGTCATGTGAATCAACTCCTTCGGTAAAGCTTGCTTCAACTTTTGCTGTCAAATATCTGTGCCGTAATAGTTTATTGTACCGACGAGACGAGGCGAACAGGCTTCTACGCGAGGTTCCACCTGTTCACACCGTTCATCGGATAGCTGTTACCAACGGGCAGTAACCATTTTCTTGCGTGTATAAAACTCCACTCCATCTGTACCGTTGGCGTGAAGATCGCCATAAAACGAATTTTTCCAGCCCGAGAACGGGAAGAAAGCCATCGGCGCAGGCACACCCAGATTGATCCCCAGCATGCCGGATTCGATCGTTTCGCGGAACTGACGAGCACTGCTTCCGCTTTTCGTAAACAGGCAGGCGCCATTGCCCAGCTCCGAGCGATTAGCCAATTCTACAGCTTCCTCCAATGTAGCGACTCTGACAATAGACAATACAGGAGCAAAAATTTCATCCTCCCAAATTTTCATCTCGCTCGTCACCTGATCAAAAATCGTCGGCCCGACAAAATAGCCTTTGCCGCTTGCAGCCTCGTCCTTACGGCCATCACGAATGAGCAGCGCGCCTTCATTTTCGCCAGTTTCAATATAGGATAAGGTACGCTCCTTATGAGGTCCGCGAATCACGGGACCGAGGAACACACCGTCGTTCATCCCATTGCCAATCGTAAGCTGATTAGCAGCCTCGACGAGCTTGTTCACCAATGTATCACCAATTTCGCCAACGGCTACGACGACGGAGCAGGCCATGCAGCGCTCTCCCGCTGAACCAAAAGCAGCATTAATAATTTCTTTTACCGAGCCATCCAGATCTGCATCAGGCATCACAATCGAGTGATTTTTTGCGCCAGCCAACGCTTGTACGCGTTTGCCATGGGCAGAGGCAGTTTTGTACACATACTCGGCTACCGGCTGTGAGCCTACAAACGAGATCGCGCGAATATCCTTATGCGTCAGCACCCCATTAACCACATCACGTGCGCCATGAACAATATTGAATACACCATCTGGCAAGCCAGCTTCCTTAAACAGCTCTGCCAACCGATTCGCCAACAGCGGCGTACGCTCAGAAGGCTTCAGGATGAACGTATTACCGCAAGCGATTGCCAGCGGAAACATCCAGCATGGAACCATCATTGGAAAGTTAAACGGCGTAATTCCGCCAACGACACCTACAGGATAGCGGTACATACCCGATTCCAGGTTGGAGGCTATATCCGGAAGCTGTTTGCCCATCATCAGGTTCGGAGCACCGGCTGCAAATTCCACGCATTCAATACCGCGCTGTACCTCGCCATAAGCCTCATTGTAGCTTTTACCGTTTTCCTCTGTGACGAGAGCAGCCAGCTCCTCCCAATGCTCGACCAGCAGCTGCTGGTATTTGAACAGAACGCGTGCCCGGCGAGGAACCGGTGTGCGGCTCCACGTTTTAAAAGCTTCTTTTGCCGTTTGTACCGCTAGGTCCACATCCTCCAAAGTAGAAAGTGGAACATATGCCAATATTTCTTCTGTTGCCGGATTGTAGACGGGCTCGCTTTGTGTGGAAACGGACTCGACCCATGCGCCGTCGATCCAGTTTTTTAAAGTTTGTGCCATGTTAGTTGTTCTCCCCTCTGATATTAAAGCTTAAGATGCCGTAATTTCGCCGCGGTTGCAGCGTTCGATATAATCATGCACGGCTTCGGCCGAAGGCATCGCATCCGAGCAGCTGTGGCTGGAAATAACGATACACGCAGCCGCGCTGCCGAATTCCATACTTTTTTCGAGTGTCCATCCTTGCATAACGCCATATAAAAAGCCTGCCGCATAAGAGTCGCCGGCACCGAACGTTTTGACTACCTTGGCTGGAAAGCTCTGTGCCCGGTGTCCTTCACCGTCCTTCGTGTACGCAATCGAACCGTCCTTGCCGTGCTTGATGATCACGATCTTGGCTGAGTAATCAAACCATTTGGATGCAGTCACATTATCGCTATGCTCCGGATTGGCCTCAAATCGCTCCATCATATCAAACTCTTCACGAGTACCTAGAATAATGTCGCATTTCTCTGCTGCCAAATTGTAATAAGCGGCTGTTTCTTCAGGCGACACCCATGTGTAAGGGCGATAATCCAGATCGAATACGATGACCGCACCATGTTTTTTGGCATACTGCAGCGCCTGGAATACAGCCTCTCGCGATGGACTTTGAGCAAGTGCCGTTCCTGAGATCAGCAGCACCTTCGCCTGCGCGATGATATCTTCCTGAACCTCTTCGGCAGTCAACCGCAAATCAGCCGCATTATCACGATACATCAAAATGCTGCATTCTGTCGGGCTTTTGATTTCTGTAAAAGCAAGCCCCGTCACCGCACCCGTATGGTCCGTCACAACGTTCGTCGTGTCAATGTGATTTTTTTGCAGGTAATCGGCAATAAACCGTCCCATTTGATCATCGGCAATTTTTCCGATAAAAGCGGTTTTTAACCCGAATCGCGACATCCCAATCGTAATGTTGGCCGGAGAGCCTCCCACATACTTGGTGAAAGTCATTGTTTCTTCCATCGGTCGATTAATTTCGTTAGCGTTCAAATCGATACACAGCCGCCCGATTGCTGTAAAATCCAGTGATTTTCCGGTTGGAAACGTAACATAGGTCATAGCTTGATTACCTTCTTTCCTGGTCATTGTTTTCAGCACTAGCTTTCTTATTGGCTTGATTCTGATTCGTTTTATGCTTACTGGCTTTTGGCTTATTATCATTTTTTGATGATCAAGGACTCCATATGCTCCAATGCTTTCTTGGCATACTTATATGCGGGATGTGCTGCCGGGTCCTGCTCTCCTTCAAGCATCGCCCATCCATCGTAACCACGTGCCAGCAGCTCATTTAAAATCGGTCCAAAATCGAGACATCCGTCACCGGGAACGGTGAACACGCCTTTGCGAATACACGTAACAAAATCGACTTGTTCGGCACGTGCCTCATCCAGCACCTCCTGGCGAATATCCTTGAAATGAATATACGCAATACGGTCATAGTGCTTGAGCAGAACCTGCAGGGGATCAGCATCTCCGTAATAAGCATGACCCGTATCATAGAGCAGATATACCTTAGTAGGATCGGTCAGCTCCATCAATCGATCAATTTCTTCCGGACTTTCCACTGCGGTTCCGCCGTGATGATGATAGGTCAGCTTTAAACCATACTCCTGAGCAATGGCGCCAGCTGCATTCAAGCCTTCGGCGAGGCTCTGCCAGCCTGCTTCATCCAGCCGCAGCACCTCCTTTTCGTTCGGTGTGCGACGTGGGTCAAAGTGCAATGAGCCTCCAACCTCGCAGGTGCTGATCACCGTACTGCCCATTCCATGTAAAAATTCCACGTGCTTACGGTAAGCGGCCAATTCCGATTCCCGGTATGCCGGATCAGAAAACAGCACCGATTTCCACTGTGATACGAGCTGAATCCCACGCTTGGACAGTTCCTTCTGCAAAATTTCCGGATCTGTCGGGTACTTGCGGCCCATTTCCGTTCCTGTCAGACCCAGAGCCTGAATATCATCCAGAATTTGCTCATAGGTCGTATCGTCACCGTGCTCCTTAACGTCCTCGCCTACCCAATTGATCGGATGGATGCCCAGCTTAAATGGCAGTTCCAGCATGCACAAACTCTCCTTTTATAAATTCGATTAGATGACCATGCATTCCATAAACTTTTAATATTAAATCAGCTTGACCGCCTGAATACGGGATTTCATTTCCTGATGTGCGGCAAGCACTTTATCACTGACCGAAACCTCGGGCACGCCCACATTCCACCACGATTCATAACCATCCGTATTCGTTCCAGCGACAACCGGAATTTCAATCAATGTCGTAATCGTCTCTTCCTTGGCTTGCAGCAGCGCGACTTGCAGTTCCTCGGCAGTATTCGCTTTGTACGCTTTTGCTCCCAAGGCACGCGCATGTGCAGCAAAATCGATCGGCATCACATTACCGGTTAAACGACCTGTAGTTTCGGAGCGATAACGGAATTCATTACCGAAGCCGTCGCTTCCATGACCTCTTTGCAAATTATGAATACACTGGAAGCCGTGGTTATCGAACAGCAAAATCGTTATTTTGCGACCTTCCTGCAGGCTAGTAACCAGCTCGGAATGCATCATCAAATAGCTGCCGTCTCCCACAACTGCATACACCTCACGCTCCGGCTCGGCAAGAGCAGCTCCAAAAGCACCAGCAATCTCATATCCCATGCATGAGAATCCGTATTCCATATGGTACGTCTTTGGCTCAAGCGTCCTCCACAGCCGATGTAAATCTCCGGGAAGGCTGCCCGCAGCACACACAATAACCGAGGAGGCATCCAGCGTTTCATTAATGACGCCAAGCGCGCGGGTTTGGGATAATCCGTCTTCATGCTGGGCTGCATACAAGCGATCAACCTCGCCATCCCAACGTTTCTTCAAGTCCGCAATTTCAGAAGAGCCATAGCCATTCTCGTAATGCGCGGCAGCGAGTTTTTCCTGAAGCGCTTTCAACGACTCTCGCGCATCCCCTGTAACTGACGCTCCACCAAGCTTTGCCGAATCGAATCCATTGATGTTGATATTGATAAACTGTACTTCAGGATGTGCAAAAGCCGATTTGGACGCCGTTGTAAAATCCGAATAGCGAGTTCCTACACCAATGATCAGATCCGCATCCTTGGCAAGCAGATTTGCGGCAAGTGCTCCTGTTACCCCGATCGCACCAACATTCAAGGGATGATTCCACGGCAGCGAGCTTTTTCCAGCTTGTGTCTCTGCAACCGGAATACCGAAGGCTTCAGCAAATGCAGCCAACTCCTTTGTAGCGGACGCATACAGCACACCCCCACCTGCAACGATCAACGGTCTCTTTTTGCCCTTCATAAGCTCCAAAGCTCTATTCAATGAATCTGAGGCCGGTGGACGGCGGTCAATAAAGTGTACCTTTTTCTCAAAAAATGAAAGTGGATAATCATAAGCTTCTGCCTGGACATCCTGAGGTAGAGCCAGTGTGACCGCACCTGTTTCTGCAGGATCAGTGAGCACGCGAACAGCCTGAACTGCTGCTGTAAGCAATTGCTCGGGTCTCACGATACGATCCCAATACTTGCTGACTGTCTTGAATGCATCCGTAGCGGATACGGTATAATCTCCTTGTACCTCGAGCTGTTGAAGCACCGGATCCGGTTGTCTGGTTGCAAAATTATCTCCTGGCAGCAGCAGTACAGGTATCCGGTTGACCGTTGCCGTTGCAGCAGCAGTAACCATGTTCAGAGCCCCGGGACCAATCGAGCTCGTGCAGGCAAATATTTGTTTGCGATTCATTTGCTTGGCATAGGCAGCGGCGGCGTGGACCATCCCCTGTTCATTTTTCCCTTGAATGTAGACCAGGTCTCCTGCACTCCGCTCCAGCGCTTCCCCAAGACCCGTCACATTACCGTGACCAAAAATACCCATAACTCCTTTAAAAAGCTTGGTTTCTTCACCATCCTGCGAAATATATTGCTTATCCAAAAAACGAAGCAGAGCTTGAGCCATAGTAAGTCTAATCGTACTCATTCACGTGTCTCCCTTCCATCGATTCATTCAATTAACAGTGATTGGGTTCGCCAATGGTAATGGCCATTTGTAGTGATCTGATGTTCATAGCAGCATACATTAGTGTTATTTATGAATGACAAAGTTGATTAAGCGCTTAACCTGTAAAAATCCGACGCTTGAACCTAATTAGGTTAAGCGCTTAATTCGATCTTACTATAGATTGCCAGCCTCGACAATACCTTTTACAAAAATAAATGATACAGATCAATACGTTACTTAAACGCAAGTCGAAAAGAATCATACTGCTCATACGGAGAGTATACCTCTCCACCGTGACAAATGCTGAGTACCTTAGGCTTAAGCTGCTCGATAATGGAACTGCTCTCTATCGCTTGCTGCATATCGCCTGTGAACATCGCCATTGGCTTTTTGAGCTTGCCTCTGTTCGCAGTAAACAGATCTCCCGCCAGCAGTACGTTATCTTCTTGATGATAATAAGCCACATGACCTGGCGAATGCCCGGGTGTGAGGTAAGGCGTGAGTCCGCCTACGACGTCCAAAGCATGCATATCACCTGACCGTGCTTCTTGTCTGGTACGCGAATCTGAAGCCTGCTCAGATTGGGAAGATGCAGTACTTTTACTAGAAACAGCGAGCGGCTGGGCCAAATCGATTTCTACAGATGCCTCTGCTTTGGATCGGCGCGGGTAGGGAAGCTTGCCCTCCATATAAGGAATTTCCTCGGCATGAGCAAATACAGGAACATGAAGCTGCTGTCGGATCTTTTTGATACTGCCAACGTGGTCGGAATGACCATGGGTTAATAAAATTCGCTCCAGTGGCGCATCCATCTGCTGCATTTGCTTAAGCAGGCCGCCCGCCATTAAGGAAATGCCTGTATCAACCAGCGAAAGTCCCTGTTCCGACTTCACGATCCATACTGTGATCGGGATGACTAACCATATTTTGCACGCCCAAATATGCTCGGAAATCCGTACGATTTTCATAGCTATTTCTCCTCCTGCTTTTTCGACTTTTTGTCCTTACGCTTTTTATCCTGTTTTTTGTCCTGCTTTTCTTGTTTCTCCTGTTTTTCTTGCTTCTCCAATTTTTCTCGCTTACCCTGCTTTTTATCCTGCTGCGTTTCCGGCTTCATGGCTGTCACCAACTGACTACTGTCCCTCTTGTGCAGCATACCAGCTAGCAGAACCTCAATTGCTTTATCCATAATGGGTAAAATCCGCTTGAGCAGCGGTTCCAGCGGTTCTTCACTGTTCATATAAGTGAAAACCATTCCGTACAACATGAAAAAATAAATACGTGATTGATCGATTCGTGCCTGTTCATTAGCCGCTGGTATGAAGTGCTCAATGCCTTCAGTTAAATAGCCGAATATCCGATTGCGCAGCTTGTTTAAGTCCCCCTCAGGATCCTTCTCATCCACCCTCACGGACTTCACTCCAAGAATAACGGCCACCATGCTTTTGTGTGACAGGCAAAACCGTAAAAACTGACGGCTCTTCTCCTTCAGCTTCTCAGCCTCTGACCATTCCTCATGCGCCTGTATCGATAATAGGAGCGTCTCAAGAGTTTGCAGCGGCGGTATCGCAAGCTGCTCCAGAAGTACTTCCTTATCCTTAAAATATAAATAAATGGTTGTATGGGAGCAGCCCGCATCCTTCGCAATTTCCCGCATAGTGACTGCATCATAGCCTCTTGCTGTAAACAGTTTCGCTGCTGATTCGGCAATATTGCGCTTCGTTTCCTCCGCTCTCTCGCCCTGCTTACGAATGCTTTTATCGCTACTTTCCATATCTACTCATCACCTTTCTACATGTGTAACCATTGGTTATTAACTATATAGTAACCAATGGTTACTGAAAAATCAAGCTATTTATATAACCGAATATTTACTCATCTTTCGAACATTTTCCCTATACAAAATTGGGCAATTACCGTCAAGCGATACTCACGCTGCTCAGGTATTAAATGGCAGCTTTTTTGACATAAATAAAGGAATAGCTTCGTTTTTAACGTTTTTCCATGTCTGAGCTGCCCATACTGCTTCTCACCGCGCGCAATCGACCTGAAGATATAGAGTTCGGCTTCCTTGCAGGTACCAACGATTACGTTACTAAACCGATAGATACGATGGAACTGATGTCCAGAGTGAGAGCTTTAACCGCATTAAAAAAGTCCGTGCGTGATCAGCTGCGCATTGAAGCGGCGTATCTACAGGCACAAATCCAGCCGCATTTCTTATTTAACATGTTAAACTCCATAGCGGCTTTAAGCGATATTGATACTAACCGCATGCACACACTGCTAGAAACGTTTGGAAATTATTTATGTGCTAGCTTTAATTCACATAATCTGGATCGACTCGTTCCGCTCACCCATGAACTGGATCTCGTTCGTTCTTGTTTATATATCGAAAAGGAACGTTTGAAGAAAGGCTGCAAATTGTGTGAGAGGTGGATAAAAATCTATCCTTGCTTATCCCTCCCCTCTCTATTCAGCCATTGATTGAAAACACAGTCCGACACGGTGCATTAATGCGCTCCCAAGGCGGAACGGTGCGGCTCCAAATTATCGAGCATGTCAAGCACGTGTAAATATCGATCATCGATAACGGCGTGGGAATGGATGAGAAGACGCGGCTGCAAATACTCGACAGCTCCTCCAACCTTAGGGCTGGAATCGGTGTGCGTAATACAGACCGACGTTTGAAGCAAATATATAGCAAAGGACTGCACATTCAGAGTGAGCCTGGTCAAGGAACTACGGTTACCTTCTTAGCTAATAAATAAGTTTGTCCTGAACTCAAAAAGTCCTCTTCCAACAGATGGAAGGGGACTGAATAGCTGCCGATCTTATTGAGATTTAAACTTCATGGTTCCGTAGCTGCGAAAAAACACGGTCGCACCAACCACAACTGCCACCGCACATACGAGCAACAGGTTACTGTAAAGGTATCCCCCCACCTCGTGCATCAACGGATTAAGCGGGAAATTCATCAGCTTTTTGTCCAACACTCTGGCCACTGCCGCTGCCCCTACAGCTCCCGATATAAATCCGACCAGGTTAAATAAACCCATACCGACACCGGTTTGCTCCATATCAAGTGTCAAAGACACGCTATTGGCCAGCGCCGTCTGAATAAATGAAAACCCAATGTACGTTAATACCATAGCGCCCGATATAAACCAGACATTCATTCCCAATAACGACGATAGCATAATCAAGCTGCAAGCCAGTAAGGTGACTCCAATCGCTATGACGAAGTTATTACCCCTTTTATCCGCCAATCCCCCACCGATCGGTCCAAATACAACAGCACTGATCGCACCAGGGAACAAAATCCAGCCGATAGCGCTCGTATTCAATCCTTTAAGATCACTTAGCAGAAGCGGCATCACAAACATAATACTCATCACGGTACAGTTGAGGATGAAGCTAACAATCAACCCGCTGCGAAATAAGCGGTTGGCCAGCAACGATGGCTCGATGAACGGATGATCCACCCTTCGGATGTGCACGATGAACCCAACCATTAAAGCTGCACCGATAATAAAGTAATACCACGTAGGATCGGTACAAAATAAGACGAGCGAAGCGATACTAAGGCCGATCATAGCCGCACCGGGAATATCGACCTTTCCGCCGCGCAACTCGTCATCCGGCAATACCTTACGAAAAAAGGGAATTGAAATCAACGTAAACAGCGGAATCAAAAACAAAAATGACCAATGGTACGCTGCAGAGATAAACCCGCCTAGCACCGGACCGATCCCAATCGCAAAAGCTACGGTGGAATTCAAAATTCCGAATACTTTGCCCCGATCAGCAGGCAAAAAATATTTGGCGACCACAACCATGATTAGTGCCGGAATTGCAGATGCGCCTGCTCCCTGTATCGCCCTTGCCGCAATGACCGCCGGATACCAAGCCTGACACACGATCCCCACAATCGACCCAATATTGTACACGATAATACCGATCACGATGAGCTTCTTAAGACTGTAGACGTCAGAAAGCTTGCCATAGATGACCGAACCAATTTCCGAAAAAAATAATAAAGATCGTTACAACCCAGCTGACCCCCGAAGGCGTCAAATGGTACTGTGCAGCAATACTTGGTGTGGAAACATTAAAAACCGTTTCATTGAGGACACCGAAAAAAATAATAAAAATAATCCATGGTGCCGTTTTGCGCAAATCCAGCGCTACGCCTGAAGATGCTGGCGAATGTGATGAAGCATCCAGCATAGTAACACTCCTTTTCTCTCTATGCCTTATATATAGGGCTGCTTCCAACTTATCACATCAGATCGATAGGCAGCTATGGAAAGCTTTATTTCAATCAAATTTGGCAGCAGCAAGTAGAAGAGCGTTCAGGACAAGTAACACATGGGCGTTTGTAGCATATGTTGTGATGAGAGCCAACATAAGGAGCTGCTGAAGATGAGTCGAAAGCAAATAGTTTCAAAAAAATCGAAAAAAAAGATAAGTATTAACAAAATTCCTGTAACGGCGCAGACATCTGGCACCGGTAGCAGTTCGCTTGATTCCAAAGGAATTGGAACAGGCAGCTTTCCACAAGGAACTGGTGGTGGATTGTCCACTCGCTCATTACAAGGGCCTGGCACCAGTTTTCCTGGTTCACCATTTCCCGGTGGTGGCGGTGGAGGATTTGCTCCGTCTTTTCCAGGCGGCGGTGGTGGTGGCTTTCCTCCGTCTTTTCCCGGTGGTGGCGGTAGTGGCTTTCCTCCATCTTTTCCAGGCGGCGGTGGTGGCGGCTTTCCTCCCGGTACACCTCAAGGAGGCCCTGGCGCAACTGGCGGACCACAATCCCCACCTCCTTCCTTCATCCCGCAGCAATCAGGCGTGTCTGCCCTAGCGGTTGATCCCGGCAGTATCCGTAGATGTATCAATCGGTATGTGTACATTTGGCAAAGAAACGGTGACGCCTACTGGATGTTCCTTACTCACGTCGGCCGTAATTCGATAGCTGGTTACCGGTGGTACGGTTTTGGACCTGCAGGCTTCTGGTTGTATTTTGGTTTGGATATTCAACGTATTGAGCAGTTTAACTGCTTCTGATCCTGTCAGGAGGCTTCTAATCAGGGAATGGCTACCCTTGCGGTAGGTTCATTATTTTAAGCTAAAATTCAGCTAATCTTCAGGCTGTTGTCATCATATTTTCACTTTCAGATGAGATGATAACGGCTCAAGATAACAACCAAATATTAGGAGCTGAATTTGAAATCATGGACAATCGCTTAACCATTCCCCTGATTCAAGCCGCTCGGGGTATTGCTGTTGTACTGGTGATGCTGTTTCACACCTCTCAGTTGGCACAGAAATATTTTCATATTAACTTTTTGGCGGTTAGTGGCATGGATCGTTCCGGAGGCTATGCTTATTTTTTTGTGCTGACTGGTTTTTTGATGTTTACTCTCTATCATCGGCATTTCGGAAAAGCACACATGTGGGGCCCCTTTATGCTCAAAAGGCTGCTGCGTATTTATCCGCTTTACTGGCTGGTCAATGCCGCTGTCATTCCGATCTATTTTCTCGTTCCTGCGTTTGGTAATGGCTACGAAACAAAACCCTTGGAGATTATTACCTCCCTGTTACTGCTGCCTTACAGTCAAGTACCTATTCTTGGCGTCGCCTGGTCGCTCATCTATGTTGTGTTTTTTTATTTGATCTTTTCACTGCTGTTCGTTCTGAATAAAAAAACGATCCTTGCCCTATTTTCACTGTGGCTGCTGATCGTCGGCTTCATCAATTGTGGTTGGATACATATGAAGGATAACGCATGGCTGCATTTTCTGTTTGATGGGATGCATTTGCAATTTGTGCTGGGGATGCTGATTGCGTGGACTATTCGCCGATTTAACCTTGGCAAGGGAGGCTACTCACTTGCAGCAGGATTGATGGTTTTCCCTGTTGTCTGGGTGCTGCGTTATATCGACCCGACCTTCGCTTATCCGAATGTTCTGTACACCATTGGATCGTCACTCGTTCTGCTTGGCATCGGATCTATGCGTTCAGCGGCTCCCTCTTGGCTGGGGTTCGCTCAATTTCTTGGCAATGCTTCCTATTCGATATTGCTAACCAGTCTTGGGTTCCTGTCTGTCACGCTGAAGCTCGCCAAAGCAGCTCACCTTGACGTATGGTGTGGTCCTACCATCACGACTGTGCTCTGCTTTACGATAGCGTTATTATTATGCTGTATGTTCTATTGGTATGTGGAGAGACCGCTCGTTCAGCGTCTTAAATCGATGACAGCTGCACCTGTCTATTCCGCTTCGACGACTCGTTAATATTTATACAATTTACATATATTACATGTCATTAATCCATTTCATAGATCGATCCGGATTTACTGGCAAACAGCTCGGCATACACCTTCTCAGCATACGCATCGGTCATCCCCGATATATAATCAGCTACCATACGCGGCCAGCTCCATTTATGCTTATGCTGCTCATAGCTTTGGGTCCAATCCGGGGGAATAATCATTCTTCCGGTTTCATACTCCTTGAAGCTGCCCCATAGTCGTTGAAGCATAATTTCACTGCGCTTTTGCAAACGCTGAACCCGAAAATCCTTGATTAATGTAACCCACGCCAGCTTTTTTAAGATTTCCATCGTTCGCAGCAGATCCAGATCCTCCTGCCCGTCACGCACGAAAGTGACTCTTTTCCAGCCTTTTGCCGGATCATCAATAATCCCTACCTTTTGGGCAAACATGCTCACCCATCTTGCTTTCATTTCACGACGTGTGCGCGAGGATTCATATTTGCATTCGGAATAAATCATTTCCCATTGTGTCAAATAGTCAGCCAATACCTGCTTGACCATAGCATGCATATCGACCTGATCCCATCCAACCGCTCCATTGCCTTCGTCATCAAGGATTTCCTGGATTAGATTTTCAAGCAGCCTGTTATCTGCAAAAAATGTCGGGTTCATCAATATTTTACCGGCCCGAATCCCATCTTCGATATCATGGGTGGAGTAGGCGATATCGTCGCACAGGTCCATCAGCTGCGCCTCTAATGTTGCGCAGCCCTTTGGCATGGCCCAAGCCTCCCGCAAGTAGTTGATGGCTTCCCACTCCATCGCGTATACGCCTTTAAGTTTGCCCTCCTCTTCCAAAGAGTAAGGGTACTTATTAATACCGAGCAGCACAGCCGCTGACAAATCCAAACCGCTGCCGCTGCCTGCCCGTTTTTCCAGGAACATCAGAATACGAAAGTTTTGGGCGTTCCCCTCATAAGCGAGACCATGCTCCTCAGCCAGCAGCCTATCCAATACTTCTTCTCCCTTGTGACCAAAGGGCGGGTGCCCCAAATCATGAGCAAGCGCCGCGCATTCCACAACAGCCGGGTCCAGCATCAATCCGGGATGCTCGCGCGCAGCGAGAAAAGGGTACTCCTTTTGCATCCGTCTGGCTACTTCACGTGCAATCTGCGAAACCTCGAGTGAATGGGTCAGCCGGGTCCGATAATAATCTCCGGAGCCCGCTCCAAACACTTGCGATTTGCCCTGTAAGCGCCGAAAAGCAGGCGATTGTATCAAGCGTGCGTAGTCTTTCTCGTATTCGTCCCGCTCTTCGCTTGAATGTGTATGTTCTGTATCATAAATTCTCATTTTACGTAAATCCATATCATCGCTTCACTCCTGTCTGTACACAAACGACGTTCCGTAAGGGAACGCCGCCTGAATTCGTAGCTATCCAAATCATACCTTAGTTTATGCAAAATGTCATCTGTGTGTCAGCTTAGCTCTTGAAAGTATCGATTTTGGTTTGCAATTCCTCAGCCATGTAAGACAATGCCTGTGCCGAGGCTGTTATTTCCTCCATAGAAGCCATCTGCTGCTGCGCGGCGGCAGAAATTTGCTCTGTGTTTTCCGCTGTTGCATCCGTAATTTCGGAGACGATCTTCATCACAGCTCCGAGCTCCTCTGTCCCCTTGGTCACACTCTCCGAAGATTCAGCGGCTACCTGCATTTGATCCGACACATCAGTAATTTTATGCTTAATATCCGTAAACAACTCACCCATCCGACTGACTACTTGCTTGCCTTCATATACTTCTTTGGCAGCAAGCTCCATAGACTTCAAAGCTTGAACCGATTGACCTTGGATCTCTCCGACCCATACATTAATCTGCTCAGAGGATAACGAGGTTTGGCTCGCCAGCTTCTTCACCTCTGCAGCAACAACTGCAAATCCCTTTCCATGCTCGCCTGCTCTTGCCGCTTCAATCGAAGCATTCAAAGAAAGCAGATTGATCTGGTTGGTAATCTCGGTGATTTGCGAAATCACGTGGTAAATCTCCTGAGAACGGTATGCCTGCTCACGGACTATGGTCTCCATCTCGCCAACCTTGTCTCCTATGACGTTCATTTGTTGAATGACCGACCCCAACACCATAGATCCTTCATCCGACCAGTTCCGAGCCTCTGAAGCACTCAAAGAAGAACGGCGAACAAGCTCGGAAATTTTGGTCAATTCATCAATCATGATGCCAGTGACTCTGGCACTATCAGAAATACGTGCAACCAGAGTTACTGTACCATTTGCCATTTCCTGAGCAGAGAAAGCGATCTGCTCCGTAGCCTTATTATTTTGCTCAGAGCTGGCACTCAATTGTTGGGATGAGGCCGCTAATGAAGCCGAGGTTTCCCCAATATCGACAATCATCGTTTTCAGGGAGCCGACCATTTTGTTGAAGCTATCTCCAAGTTTCCCAATCTCACATTTGGAATCGACAAGCACATTATTCCGTAAATCTCCCTCACTTAAAGAGATCGCGGTACCCATCAAGCTTTTCATCGGACGATTAATAGAACGAATAATTCCATACACGAGCAAACTGCCGAACAACAGTGAGGCCAGAACTACTATCGTGGTAATGCCAAAAATTTTCGCAGCTTTTTCTTCCGTTTCCTGCGCATCCATAGTGCCGATTACTTTCCAACCGGCCGAGGTCACTGTACCGTAAGAGGACTCTTTAGACTCACCTTTAAGTATATATTCTACTCTTCCTGACTCATCCTTATAAAATAACGGGTAATGATCCCCTTGTGCTTCCTCACCTGACTTATGATCGCGATGCATCAGAAAACGCTGCGTTCTATCCAATACGTAAATATAGCCTTTACTCCCTACTTTGACCTGATTGATAGACTCGGCCAGCTTCGCAAGACTCAAGTTAACTCCTATGGCTCCTTTTTTGTCGGGCAAGGCTCTCGCAATGGTCACTACGGTATTACCGGTTGTTGCCGACACATAGGGATTCGATATGACCACCTTACTGGAGTCTTTCAAGGTGTCTTTATACCAGTCCCGCTCTCTCGGATCATATTTTTGGGCACCCGGATCCGGAGATTTCATCCACGCACCATTTTCGTTCCCAAGAGTCAGCAGCTCCAGCTCGGGATGATTTGATGTAAAAGCGTCAATCAGCTCTCGTGTATGTGTATCTTTCTGATCAATGGAGATGCTTGCCAGCAGCCTGGCCAATCCATCGACATTGCTCATCTCCATCCGTACATATTGATCCAAGGAACTGCTCATCATCGCCACATTCTGGTCTGCAGTAAGTCGCAGCTCCTTTTTCAGTTGGTCCTTGGCTGTCATGTAGGCAGCCGCTCCAATCAGCAAGGATGGAATTAATAAAATCATAGCGAACGAGAGAATTAATTTCCTTGTCAAACTCATATTTTTATAAAATTTCATCGTAAAGCACATCCTGTTCTTCATAGTTATGTAAACATACCCTCTATATAAAAATCTAGCCTGATATGATAAGTAATCTTGGTTAGCAGGTCCTCATCCGTGTGCCCAATCAACCTGCCCTGTAATTATGACACATCAATATTAAACCGATTTTAGTAAGGTACGATTTCCATGTTAATTTTCCTAACAATTTCATAATAAGATACGTCCGGTATGTACCCAACCGGACAAATCAAAAAAAGACCGCTGTCACGATAGGCAACGGTCCCAGTTTTCTTACCTAATAGATGAAATTACTTTTTTAATCAAGTTTTCCTGCTGCAGTAATCTTCATAGTCTCGCTACTGTTAGAGCACGCTTAAAATTGTCGTCAGGAAAAGCTTTTCCCTATCGTCTCCCCTCTCACAAAATCGCCCTTCAATCGAATATGCTCATAAGGCTGCTGCGGGTTCGCAATGCGCCAAAGCATTCGGTCGGCAGCACGATACCCCGTTTCCCTGATCAGCAGCGCAGGTCGGTCGACAAGTGGTAGATGATCAATCGGCTCGTTCAAAAACCCCACTAGTGAGCAGTTCTCCGGTACCTTCGTCCAAGTCTGCAACCTATAGTAAACTGGCGATACCTCTTCATCAATTCCGCAGATCACAGCTGTAGGCTTATAGATTTCGTATTTGAGTGCAAAATCGTCCAGCCACGGTTGTCCGGAATCTCTGCGAGAGACCGCATGCTCCTCTTCCGTTACGTGCACTCCGATTTCCTTCATTGCTTCCTGGAATGCCTGCCAACGCAAGATAAAGCCGCGCTGCAGATGAATATCTCCCACATACAGAATTCGTCGATGCCCTGCACGGACTAACGTTCGAACTGCGATATACATCGCTTCGTACACATCCCAAACCACACTGTCTACCTTGGTCTCAGGTGGTGGGTAATTAAGCAAAATCCGCGGCAGCTGAAGCTCCAGCAGGCTTTGCTCCATGAATCCCGGCACAATCCGCGGTGCGATAAAGATACCATCGGCGTAGCCTACATTATGCAGCTCAAGCCAATGACGGAATTGCTTGGGTGAGGTCGGCTCGGGAAGCAGCAGCGTGTCAATCCGATGGCCGTACTCAGCAAACCGCTCGTGCAGTCCTTGCAGCAGCAGCCTCAGGAAACCAAGTGACCGCTCACTCTGCACAAGAATAAACCGTCGTGTATACAGAGGAAACGGTGCAATTCTCTCCTGCTCCAGCTGACGCAGCTGCTCCTTTGTACGATATCCAAGAGCGGCGGCAGTTTGGATGACAAGCCCTCGGGTCTCCTCCGACATCCCCGGATGTCCGCGCAGCGCCTTAGAGACGGTTTGTATGGTCAATCCAAGCTCCTGTGCAATGTGCAGTAATGTGATGCTTTTTTTTCTTGCCATTCACCTTCACCCGATCTTTATATAAAATTGGATAAATCGAAAATGATTTAAACGATTGCAATCATTTTTTAAACTAAATTTAAACTCAACTTAAAGTTATTGTTTCTTTATAATAAGCCCTAGATGAGCGATATGAAAACCATTCTACACAAACGGGAGCGATAACCATCATGGCGAATACCATTCAGAATAACCGGATCGAGGCAGATATTGTTGTATGTGGAGGAGGACCAGCCGGGGTTTGCGCAGCAATTGCAGCAGGACGAAGCGGTAAAAGAACCATTTTGATCGAGCGGTACGGTTTTATCGGAGGCATGTCTACAGCGGCACTCGTCTATCCGTGGATGACGTTCCATACGGTGGAAGGCAAGCAGGTGATCAAGGGCATTGGACAGGAAATCATTGATCGTTTGATGGCGCAAAATGCTTCACCCGGGCACCTCCGCGACACAGTCGGGTTCGTCAACACCATTACCCCTTACCACCCGGAGGTTTACAAAATTTTGGCTGTTGACATGCTTCAGGACGCCGGGGTAAAGCTGCTGCTGCACAGCTTTGTCGACCACGTACAAGTGAACGGAGATCGAATCGAAGCGGTTCATATCACGACCAAGTCCGGCAAAATAGAAGTAAGTGCACAGGTGTTTATCGATACGACAGGAGATGCGGATGTCGCTCACTTATCAGGGGCACCCTGCCTGACGGGTCGGGACGAAGACGGCAAAACACAGCCGATGACGATGAAATTCCGCATGCGCGGTGTCGATTTGCCCAAGGTGAAGCAGTATATGATGGATCATCCTGATGAATTTTATAAAAAAACACCATTCAGCGAGCTCGCTGAGCTGCCTTTATCCGGTGTATTAGGTTTTTTCAAGCATTGGAAGGAAGCCGATTTGCCGATCAATCGTGATCAGGTGCTGTTTTTTACAGGTCCTAATGACGATGAGGTACTGGTCAATACAACGAGGGTGCAGGGGTTAAACGGAACGAATGTCGAGGATTTGACCGAGGCTGAGACACTTGGACGCAAGCAGGTGATGATGGTAGCCGATTTCATGCAGCAAAACCTGCCTGGCTTTGAGCGCGCCTCCATCTCTCAAGTGGGGGCACAGATCGGCGTGCGGGAATCGAGACGGATCGATGGCCAATATGCATTGCAAGCGGAGGACGTCGTTGGGGGACGCAGGTTTGAGGATGTCATTGCCCGCAGCGGCTATCCGATTGATATCCACGACCCCTCCAATAAAAGCGTAACAGCCGCTTGGGTACAAGGAGATGGCGCTTACGATATCCCCTACCGCTGCCTGCTGTCCAAGAAAATTACGAATCTACTGACCGCCGGACGCTGCATCTCCACAACTCACGAAGCTCTGGCGACAACGCGCTTAACACCCAGCTGCATGGCGACTGGGCAAGCAGCGGGAACTGCGGCGGGTTTAGCTGTAGAGTATGGAGTAAGTCCTCAGCATATTAATGTACAGGAGCTCCAGAATAGATTGAGATCGGCCAATGTGGTATTAGACTAGCACAAGCAGGACATACTCGGGAATCATCGACAGCGATTATTATCCTATGATGCAAATAAACACGAGGCAGCCCTTACGGACTGCTTCGTGTTTATTTATTGATTATACTTACATTTCTCAACCTTAGTTAAATACTACGCTTCCCGATTTGGCATCAAACATCGATATCCGAGATCGTTGAGCATCAAATAAGGATGTCGTAGCTGGCTGTAAAGCAAATATCGAGGCTGACCTCGATTGAGAGGAAAACACAGATGTCGATGCGGCTTGGTCTGCAAAAACCGAAGTCGGCTTGGTTCCATTTGCAGGAGCATTTGCAGGTGCTGGTGTTGGTACGGGTGCAGATGACTCATTCCCTGCTTGTATCGCTGCGGGTACCGGACTGGATGCAGTGTCCTCTGCTTCCATCACAGCTTCATTCTCCTCATCAGCCACACTTACACCATGAGCCTCTGCCAATGGCTGTAGCCCTCCGTTAAATCCTCTGCCAATGGCACGCAGCTTCCACCAGCCTTGATGGCGATACAATTCCACTAAAACCAGCGATGTTTCATCGCCCGCCTCTTTGATTTCATACACGATGTCTGCTTGAGAGGTGTGGCCTGTCACCTTGCAGCCGTTGACACCCTTAAAGGTTCCTGGTCCATCCAATGTTGCAGCGAATACGCATTTATCAATTTCAGTCGCCAAAAGCTTGTCCAGATTAATGGAAAAAACGATCGCCTTCGCCTCTGTCGCCTTATATTCCACAAGCTGCTGCGGATCGGCAGGCTGGTTATAAAATATAAAGTAATCATCCGAAGGTACTTTGCCATTGCCACCTATCATAAAACAGCTCATATCCAGCCCAGCCGGAGCGCTTTCCCAAGAAACCGTGACTTCAAGTAAGGGTTCCTTGACCAACGTCGTGTTGGCCCCTGTAAGCAAATTCGTTATGGGATTAGCCATTGGATCTACCCTCCATCTTGGTTCCAAATTACACATTTAACCTCATATCTATCATACTACAATACCATGATCACACTCTACTTTCCTATACCAGACGTTCCATTTGGTAATGATTGCAAAAGATATGAATAACATTAAATAATTTCTAATCTGAACCGTACACTTTCCTAACAATTTACGTTTAAAATGATCCTATACACCAGCTGCCTATGTTAATATGTAGTCAGACAAATCATCTATGTATGAAGGGGACTTCTATTATGCAATGGTACAAAAACTTAAAACTTTCGTTGAAGCTTTCCTTGACACTCGGCTTTTCTCTTCTCATCGTTTTTGCTTGTTTAATCGCTTTGAATCTGAAGCAGCTGTATACCATCAGTCTGGACAAAGGCATGTTAAGCGCTCACCAGGCAGGACAAGACTTTTCCATCTCCCTGGAGGAGGAATTGGTCAGTATCAGCTCGGTTCTCAAGGGCTTATCCGTAGTCGCTCTGGATGCTAACACACAAAAGAAGCAATCCCGTGAGGACATCATCCGAATTTTAGGCAAGGAATTGGAAAAGCAGCCATCCATTCTCGCTCTTTACACGCTGTGGGAACCCAATGCTTTTGATGGTAATGATAAAGCTAATGTAAATAAAGCACCTTATGACGATGCAACAGGTCGTTTTATCCCCTATATTGTTAGAAGCAACGATAAACAAGTGATAGAACCACTGAAGGACTACGAGAAGGAAGGCGCTGGGGATTATTATTTATTAGCAAAACGCAGCAAGCAGATCACTATTATCGAGCCTTACGCCTATCAGGTTGACGGCAAGCAGGTATTGATGACTTCTGTTATATATCCTATTCTCGATGCCAAAGGAGATTTTATTGGAATATTAGGTGCGGATATCGCATTGGATACGCTGCAAAAGCAGATCGAGAAAGAAAAACCATTAGGTGGCTACATCACCGTAATATCAGGCAAAGGCATGTATATTGCTCATGGTGGAAAGTCTGACCTGGTTGCCAAAAATTATGTAGATAGTCCAGATAAGCAGCAAGTGTGGGACCAACTGCAAAACGGGAAAACCCAGACGTTTTCCAACAACGTAAACGGTGTAGCCTCCATTCGCGACTTTGATTCAATTACCGTTCAGGGCAGCAAGGACAAGTGGTACATAGAAACCGTTGTTCCTCTAACGGCCGTACTTCAGGCCTATTACGACAGCCTTTACATATCCATAGGGATTGCAGTCGCTTCCTTATTATTACTTGGGCTGCTCTTGGCCTTGATTGTATGGAAGGTCATTGTGAATCCACTGAACAGTGTGATCAGCATATTGAAAAACTTGGCAGAAGGCGATTTCACCCATACGGTTCCTGTCAACAGCAAAGACGAATTTGGCGTCATGGCTGAGCATTTTAATGTCATGATCCAGAAGCTTCGCCAGCTCCTTCAGCTGGTCAGCGATTTATCCATGTCAGCTGGAGCTACTTCACAGGAGCTGGCAGCCAGTGCTGAAGAGACGACACGCGCTACCGAAACGATTGTTGAAGCGATCCAGGAGGTAGCCATGGGCTCCGAGACGCAAGAGCAGCAGGCCTACGATTCTTCCAGAGCTATGGATGAAATGACCCAGGGCATGAATCGAATTGCCAATTCGACCGTCAACGTTGCAGAGGCAGCCAAAGGAATTATGGATCAAACGGAAAAAGGAAACCACAGCATTCATGAAGCGGTTCAGCAAATGGAAGTCATCCGTTCCTCTGTTGACCAATCCGAGGCCTCTATTATCCGTCTGAATGCCAAATCAGAAGAGATCGGTAGTATTATCGGAGTCATCACCAACATCAGCACACAGACCAATTTACTTGCACTGAATGCATCAATTGAGGCTGCACGTGTTGGCGAGCAGGGAAAAGGTTTCGCCGTCGTTGCCGCCGAGGTCCGCAAACTGGCCGAGCAGACCAAGCTTGCTGCGGAAAATGTAGCTCAACTCATTCATGACGTGACTCAGGAAACAAGCCTGGCTATGAGCGCCATGGGTCAAAGCACGCTTGAGGTCGTCAAAGGTGTAGCATCCGTGTCGGAAAGCGGACAGTTATTTGAAGCGATCACCAAGGAAATGAGCGGCGTCAATCAACAAATTGATGAGGTTTCGGCCGCGGTACAGCAAATATCTGCAAGCTCCGAGCAGGTGGCGTCATCAATCGATCGCTCTGCCCGAATTGCCAAGGACTCTTCGGCAAATTCGCAAAGCATAGCAGCCTCCTCTGAAGAACAGTTGGCGTCCATGGAGGAAATCTCCTCCTCCTCCGAAGCATTAAGCGCGATGGTGCAAGAGCTCCTGGATCAATTATCCAAATTCAAAGTGTAGCCGTCGCTTTGCTCTATGCCTTCTCATATTCAGCTTCTTCATAAGCTGTTTGAATTGTATTTACAAGTCATTTCCTTCGAGGAAATGGCTTGTTTTTATTTCAATTGACAAATAAATACAAGCGTGATAAATTATTCATCAATTATTCCAATAAGAATACTATGTTTTAATTTATTATACATGACTTAGATAAGTACCGCACACGATCAGTTTTTTTATTATTTATAGGAGGTTGATTCCATGACACTGCTCAGTAAAAGCCTACACTTTATCAATTCTTTTAAAGCCTTGGAAAAAGCAGATTCAGTCCAGCCAAACCATCCTGTAGAACAATTTAAAAAGCTCTACCAAACTAGCGGCACCTTATCGGATTCTACAGATTCACTTCTTCATTTTGTAAAGAATACGATAGAAAATATGGAAACCGTCTCGTTGTCCATCCATGAAATTGTTAACGCTGCTGCACTTCAGTCCGAAGAAACCGAGAAAAGTCTGGTCCATTCCGAAGCATTGGGTGAGGTTCTGAACACAGCCGTCCAACAGATCCAGCACGTGGAGACCGCTACGGTCCAATCGCTGCATGCAGCGGAAACCGGCAAGTCCACGGTTGATTTACTAGCTCAGCAATCGATACATAATAAGGAAATCTCGAATAAATTACATACTACCATGAAAGATCTGGAGCATAAGACAGAAGTTATTTCCAAAGCGATGGAATCTATTTTTCAAGTCTCGCAAAGCATTCAAATGCTTTCCCTGAATGCTTCTATTGAAGCGGCCCACGCTGGCGAGCAAGGTAAAGGCTTTGCAGTGGTTGCCCAGGAGGTGAGAAAGCTGGCCGTCGAAAGTGCGGTCAACGGACGGACTATTACCGGATTGCTTCAGGGTATGCAGCAGCAAGTGAGAGCCTTCAGCGAAATTGTAGACGAGACACGTAAATCCTCGCAAAACGTCTCTCAAGCGGTTGTAGAAACGAAGCAGCAGTTCGATTCGATCCATCTGAATCTGTCTCATATCACGGAACACTCAGCCGAGGCCAGTCAGCTCCTGCATACGGCCAGCCATCGCAAGGATCTGCTGATCCAGCATCTGCACACCGTAACTTCGTTAGCCCAGCAATCGTTGTCATCCGCTTATGAAGTAGCACGTTTATCTGAAAAACAAGCCTCCTCCGTACTCACCGTTGCCGGATCAACGCAGGACTTACAAAGCATTTCTCAGGATCTCAGAGCGGGTGTCGTTGAAATCATTGGAGATGCCGCTTCGGAAACGAAACAAACCACACAACAAATCCGAATCGGATTTATACCCAATTTAACTCACGCTCCGGCTTTACTGGCAATCCATCATCAGTTATTCGAACAACAATTTGACGGACAATTCGAAACACGTGCTTTTTCGGCGGGGCCTGCGGTTGTCGACGCCTTATTAAACAATCAGATTGATATCGGGTATACAGGGCCAGGTCCGGTATTTGAGGCTTTTTCCAAAAAACAAAATATTCAAATCATATCCGGCGTCAATCAAGGAGGAGCCGCACTTCTTGTACGAACAGACTCAAACCTTCAGCAGGCCGAACAGTTACGAGGAAAAACCATTGCGATTCCGCAATACGGCAATGGCCAGCATATACTGCTTCGGCAGCTGCTGGGTCGCCACGGTTTAAAGGACATCTTTCGTGGAGGCGATATTCGTATTATTCAAGCGAAGCCCTCCGCTCTCATTTCCATGTTTGCAAGCAATCAAGTCGATGCGGCTCTGGTGCAGGAGCCATGGGTAACCCTTCTGGAAAATAAAGCGGCAGCACGCGTACTCGTCGATTGGCAGGAGCTGTATAATGGGGGGCAGTACCCGAATACAGTCATTGCCGTTAATCGCGATTTTGTTCACAATCACCCTCAAACCGTCTCCCGATTCCTGCAAGCACACAATGCGTCCATGCTGTCCATCAGCGAGAAGAGACCGGGCACCTATCACACGCTTTCCCAATCCCTTGAGCAGTTAACCGGACAATCACTATCCGTAGATGCAATTGAGCGCGCGCTACAACGAATAATCTGGAATTCCACAACCGATCTATCCACGCTACGGGGCTTTGCCCAGCTTATTAAACAGGAAGGCTTTCTGAACAAAGACATAGACTTCGATCTCCTGCTGGTCAAATAATCCAGAGACGTTACATCTGAATCTCTACTATTCTTATGTACACAATATGTCACACCGAGTCTACATCGGGAAACGAATCAGCACAAATAATCGCAGCGATCTAATCCGCTCAACGCTAGTGCTGATCTAATCGGTAGATACAACCTGCGGCTCCCAATGAATAAGAGCGACATCATGCACAGCACCGTTTTTACGTTGTATCGGAAAAGTTCGATATTGATGCTTGAGCCCAAGCTCCGTTAATATATCAGAGATTGCAGCTGCACGCTCCCGCTCCGTCGCTGCTCCATCCAGCTCGACCTGCAGCGGCCCGGCAAAAGGTCTTCCGATCGATTGCACGAGAAACACATGGCGTGTAGCCGTCTGATTCATCTGGATCAAACATGCCTTCATATCACGAATCCGGTAAACCGCATTTGCGCTGAACAGGATGTCTGCTTGAAGCGGAGGCGCTTCCTCCCACTTCAGCGCAATCGCTTTCGGCAGCGGATAGCTCATGCTTGCCCAGCTGAGACAGAACTCCTTATACATGGCGGCTGATGGCTCAACCAATGTAATCGAGGCTACATAAGGAACCAATAGCTGAGTAAATCCGCCTGTACCCGGTCCAACCTCCAGCAGATGATCACTTGGCTTCAAGTCCGCTATTACTCGCTCCATAATAACCTGGGTGTAAGGCGCCAGTGGATTGCGCTCATCATAGACTGATGCATGCTCCTGCCAATACTGCTCTTCCTCCTCATCGCTTGCGGTACGCGTGTTGGATAACACGGCCTGCTCCCAGGCCTGTATCCAGTAGGTTGATGGAGCAAGTTCATGTGGTTTATCGTTCATTCGAAATCGCTCCTTTATCTCATATCTCCAAAAGCTTGTACCAATTGTCTTGTATAAGGATGCTGCGGCTGCTCCATGACTACCTTACTACATGCCTGCTCTACAATTTCCCCCTGATGCATAATGACCATATGCTGACAGACATGGGCAACGAGCTCCAGATCATGAGAAATGAACAAATACGCCATCTCGAATTGACTTTGCACCTGCTGCAGCACCTCCATTACTTGCGCTTGCACAGATACATCAAGCATCGAGGTTGGCTCATCCAATACAAGAAACCTCGGATTCAAAGTCAAGGCTCTGGCAATCACGACCCGTTGAATTTGTCCACCACTGATCTGATGCGGATAGCGAATCAGCATATCGCTGCCCAAGCCTACAAGCTCCAGCAGCTCTACAGCTTTATGCAGGGCTTCGTCCTTGCCCATCAAACGATGCAGCAGCAGCGGCTCGATCAAACTTTGCTGCATCGTTTGGCGGGGGTTGAGTGCAGAGTCAGGATGCTGAAATATAATTTGCATCTGCCTTCGCAGCGGAAGCATTTGCGTCATTGTATAATTCGTAATATCTTGATCTTCCATATATATACGGCCTTGATCGGCAGGCAGCAGCTTGACCATTAGCCGTGATAAGGTCGATTTACCGCAGCCGCTCTCCCCAACCAGGCCCAAAGTCTCTCCTTTGGCTATGGAAAAAGAAACGTCCTTTACGGCCTCCACCCTTCTTCGACGCAGCCAGCCGCTAGTGAACGTCTTGCACAAGCCCTCCACTCGGATCATGTAACCAACACCTCACCTTGCCCGATTGTAACGTGACCAGCTCAGGAATACTGTTGTTGCAAGATGGAACACCTATCGAGCAGCGCGGATAAAATCTGCAGCCCGGCAGTACATCCGAAAGTCCGGGGCTTGAGCCCGGAATCGGCACCATCCCATGAACGGGCATCGAACGCAGCAAGCCTTGCGTATACGGGTGCTGCGGCTGTTGAAACAGCTCCCGCGCAGCACCCATCTCGACCACTTGTCCGGCGTACATGACAGCAACTACATCACATAACGACTTGGCTACCTGCAGATCATGGGTAATGACGAGCATGCCCGCTCCCGTATGCTTGGCAGTCCTCCGCAATAGCTCAACCATCTGATAGCGTACCAAAGCGTCCAGTCCTTTGGTTGGCTCATCGGCAATCAGGAGCGACGGGCTGCCTGCTGCCCCCATTGCTGCGAGAATTCGCTGCTTCATACCGCCGCTCAACTGAAAAGGATACTGCCGCAGCTTGTGCTCAGGATCTGGCAGCTGCAGCTCCTGCAGCAGACGCAGCGCATGCTCACGCTTGCTTGCCCGTGATCCACGACCCTTGATCGCTTCGATCATTTGTCGGCCTATTCGCATGACGGGGTTCAAGGAAGAAGCAGGATTTTGCGGGATGAAGGCAATTTCCGTTCCACGCAGCTTGCGCATACGCTCCGAATCCAAATCCAGTAAATTACGTCCCTTGTAATGAATCGCTCCCGCTATGGATGCATTATATGGCAGCAGACCGGGAATTGAGAGCCCCAGTACCGATTTACCGCTGCCTGTTTCCCCGATCAGACCGAGAATTTGTCCCTGCTGCAGCTCCAGGGTAACATTATCCACTGCCCTGACTGTACCGACCGCTGTCTGAAACCCGACGGATACCTGTTCAATCGATAAAAGCGTACTGATACGTCTCCCTCCTCCTTCTGCTACCCCGAGCTTCCGACGCCGCCAGTACCGCTACCCTGTCACCATCAGGAAACCCAGAATTTATCTTTTTCTGCCTTTGTATCGAAAACATCTCTGAATACGTCACCCAAGCAGTTAATCGCCAAAGAAACTAGCGCAATACACAGTCCAGGGGCAACAATCAGATGAAAATAACTGCGGAAGTAGGGTCTCGCATCGTTCACCATAACTCCCCAGTCCGGAGATGGCGGCTGCAGCCCCAAGCCGAGGAAGCTTAAGGATGCAATAGACAGAATCACCCGCCCAATCCTCACGGTAAACAGTACAATAATGGGACCTATCATATTCGGTACTACATGCTTAAGCACAATGTAGCCATGCTTTCCACCCATTGCCCGAATGCCCTCGACATATGATTCCTCACGTATCTTCATCACTTCGCCACGCACGACTCGGGAAAAATCCGCCCAGGAAGTGACGACTAGCGCAATAAACAAGCTGTTGACACCCGGCCCAAGCGTACCCGCTATCGCGATCATAAAGCTCAGTCCAGGCAAGCCCTGGAAAATGCTGATACCGATCTGAATACAATCATCCAACCAACCGCCAAAATATCCCGCTATCGTCCCGATAATAAGCCCGATCAGCATTGTGGCAATCGTCACTACAAGGGCCAGCACAATAGAAATCCGCCCGCCATACAAAATACGACTGAACACATCCCTGCCCAGTGTATCCGTACCAAGCCAATGACTGAAGGACAGCGGTGCAAGCCGCTCAGACATATCGATCTGATTCGGGTCATACGGAGCAATCCACGGTGCAAGAATGCTCGCTGTCAGGATCGTGAATAGAATAAGAACCGCAGCGATACCAAGTGGAGACAGCGTGCTGACAATGGCAGACAGCCGACTCCTCATCACGGAGAAGCTGGATGCAGCTGAGGCATGACTTCGGGATGCTGTGCTGTCAGGTTTTAAGGTCACTTCAGCTTTCCTCCCAGCCTCATCTGCGGATGAATAATCAAATATGAAAAATCCGTAAGCAAATTAAATACGACATAGACAAACCCGGTGAACACGACATACCCTTGAATGACCGGGTAATCCCTGCGCAGAATCCCCTCAATCGCAAATCTGCCGATTCCAGGCAAAGCGAAGATGACCTCCACAATGACAGAACCGCCCATGATCGCGCCAAAATACGTACCGATTACGGTAACTAACGGGATTAACGCATTGCGAAGCGCATGCCAGGTGACGATATTTCCTTCACGCAGCCCTTTGGCCCTTGCCGTCAATATATAGTTGTGGTTCATCGTTTCCAGCAAGGTAGACCGTGTTAACCGCATCAATACGGCGCTCGTTCCTGAAGCAAGCACAATCGCCGGCATGACCAGATGCTTCCATGTACCGTATCCACTGGTCGGCAGCAGATGGAGCTTTTCCGAAAATAACGTAATCAGCAGGATGGCCATCCAAAAGCCGGGAATCGATACCAGCAGCATGGCAGCGGCACGTCCAGCATGGTCAATCCAGCCGTTTTTCTTTAAGGCCATCAGCATGCCTGCCGGAATCCCTGTACCGACCGCCAACACAACAGCAAGCAGAGCTACAGAAAGTGTGACAGGCAGACGGCGAATAATCTCACCGCTTACCGAATCCTTCGTCATGTAGGAGGTGCCCAGATCGCCTTGTACAGCTCTGTTAAGCCATCGTCCATATTGAACGGGGATCGGGTCGTTCAACCCAAGCTCCTCCCGCTTCACTGCAACCTCCTGCTCGGTAGGCTCTTTAATTCCGCTTAAGCTCAGCGCCTCTACAGCAGGATCGCCGGGAGAGACCAGATTCAGCATAAAAGCAATCAGCGATATACCGATCAGCACAGGAATAGCGGCCGTTATTCGGCGGAACACATATAGCATGCTACTTAGCCCATTCCAATTGCGGCAGAGTAGTGCCATAAATCGTCGCTTGATAGCCTTTAATCTTCTTGTTGTAAGCAATCAGGCTGGCATCATTGAACAGCGGAATTGTTGGCAAGTCCTGTACCGCCAAAGCTTGCAGCTCATTATAAATCTTGGCTCTCTCATCCATGCCAAGCGCATCCTTAGCCTCTTTAAGCAATTGATCCACACGGTCATTTTTGTAGCCCAGACTATAGCTCTTGTTGCTTGAACCTGTACTGCCCAAATAATTGGTGAACAGTGTGAACGGATCTCCGTTGGGAAGTCCTTGTGTGGCCAAAGCCAGATTATATTCGCCCTTACTCTGTGCTTCCTTGAATGCAGCGCCATCCAGAATACGGATGTCCACATCAAGGGAAAGCTCCTTGAATACCGCCTGCAGCAGCTCGGCCTGCGCTTTATAAGGATAACGGTCCAGCCCATAGGTCGGTACGATCAAATCGACCTTTTCACGTTTGCCGCCAAGCGCTTCAGCAGCTAATTTATTGGCTTCCGCCAAATTATAGTCCACTTTAAAATCCTTATAGAAAGGAGACGTTACATTCAGGAAATTAACCGTAGCGGTAGGGTAGCCCAAATAAAGCTCCTTCACCAATTGTTGGCGATCAATCGCCAGCGAAATCGCTTGCCGCAGCTTTGGATTGTCAAAAGGCGGCTTTTTGCCGTTCGGGTGCAGGTAGTGGGAAATCGTCGATTTCGCTACTGAAACCTCAAACTGCTTGTCCTTCAACAGCTCCTTGGCCAAGGCAGGAGGAATTGCACCCAAATCCATAACACCCATAATTTCACCTGATTTTAGAGCCGACAATCTTGTATCCGGGTCGGGAATAACACGGACGCGAATCGTCTTCGTTTTGGCTTTATCGCCATAATATCCATCATAAGCTTCCAGCAGCGCATATTGATCCTTCTCGTGCTTGATCAGCTTGAAAGGTCCTGTCCCTTGCGGCAATCCGTTAAAATCACCTTTTTCGTTAAAATTTTTGGGACTGTAGATCGGACTGGAGAAGTTAACCATCGAATACAACAGGGTTGGCTGCGGCGTCTCGAAGCTCAGCTTAAACGACATGTCGTCAACCTTGGTTACCTCTTTTAAACCGGGGTACGAGCTTTTAATGTCCAGTGTATAAAAGGGTGAGCTTTTGGGACTGGCAAGCTTATAACGGTTAAAATTGGCGATAACTGCATCGGCATTCAGCTTTTCTCCATCATGAAAAGTTACATTAGGGCGAAGCTGGAACGTCCACTCTTTGCCGTCCTCCGACATTTTCCAGGAAGCAGCGAGCTTAGGCGCAGGCTTACCGTCTTCGCCTGCTGTAATCAGCGGTTCCCATACATAGAGAATTGTGCTCGTGTAATAAGCATCCTGTGGACCCGGAGCCAGGTCGCGTGGAGCCGCCAATACGACCTCAGTTGGCTGTACTTGGCTGGGTGCTGCCGGTGGCTGCTCCGCCGTTTGCGGGCTCGGACTGCTGCAGCCCCATAAAGCGATTGCCATGCCGGCGCTTAACAGTCCTATCTTTGCATATTGTCGTGTTTGCTGGTACAACTTGCTTATCATGTTTCTTAAACCTTCTCTCATTTAGTAGTTACCTATTTTCATTACATACAGATACAGATACAGATACAAAAAAGACATCGTTCACCTCTGCCGTACAAAGGTAAACGATGCCCGTGATCGTATAGGCTATTGCTAACGATGGCTGTCTTTAACACCTTCCTATCTTCCGTAGGTTAAGCAGTGTCTGTCGAATAGGCAGGTCTCCTGGCTCCAGATTCATAGTCGACAAGCACCTTCCCGATCTTGCGATCAGTGGCATTTACGCTTTGACTCCTCTGTTACAGTGGCGGGACCGCATCGGTTTTTCACCGAACTTCCCTATTAAGCTCTGAGCGAGATTGCGATACAGAGCACCTATTCACATAATATGTAATTGTTACTATTAAGAATATACACTACTATTCTCTATTAATCAATGGAAGGTGTACAAGTATTTAAGAAACAGCAAATAGGCCAGCTATATACGAAGCCGACCTGACTCTTACCATAATCATGTGGGATCGGAGTTGCTGCCGGCTGGCTCCCCGGTTGTTGACAAAAGCTTGTATTGCTGAGGCGTAATCCCCTCCCTTTTCTTAAACTTACGGATAAAATAAGTCTGATCAGCGTAACCAACCTGCTCTGTCACCTCTTTTACCGTCCAGTTGTTCGTTTGCAATAGTTCCTTCGCCTTTTCCATTCGAAGCTCGTCTACATATTCACTGATGCCAATCCCCATCTGATTCTTGAAATAACGGGACAAATAGGAGGGCGATAGCGAGAACTGCTCTGCGATTTTACTCAGACTGAGCGTACCGTCCATGTAATTATCATGAATGTACGTAGACAGCTTGTCGCGCAGCTCAAAGTTTTTGCTTTCCTTTTTCATAGAAATGTCATCGGCCAGCCGACCGCAAAACCTCACAAAGGCTCGCTCAAACTCATCCAACGTCTCAAATTCAAAGGCACGCAGTGCAACCTTTTCCCTCTCCCCTTCGTGATTAAGCGGCAGGTTGATCTCCTCCAGCTGCTTGACTACCCCATCGAATAAGCGAAAACAGATGCTTTGCACAAAAGAAACCGCAAGATCATACCTGCGAATTTCAATCATCTCGTCATGAATGGCACGGATGGCCCCTTCTTTACTCCCCTGCTTTAGTGCTTTAACAAGCTGTTCCTCAAATTCATGCATAGGCTGAGACAACGAAGTTGGGGAAGGAAGGTCCTGGTATTGAATCACACAATTGTGTCCCTTCATAAACCGGTATTGGGCCGATTCATACGATTGCCTGAAATATTTAGGAATAGCAAGCGCATCCTCAAAAATATCACTGACCCCTACCGTCACCGTAAAAGGAAAGCTCTGCTCGAAAAATTGTCTCGTTTTCTCTGCTACCTCCGTTATCATGTGCAAGGGATCAACCATCTGCTCCATTCCGACCAGCACCACGACACCGTTATTTTCTGTCATATCGATTCCATACCCGTATCCGGCTTCAAGCGAAATCTCTTCCGCTACATTAATAATGCTGTATTTGAGCAGATTTTGAATAATAGTCGTATTCGTTTCCTCGAACCGCCGATAATCATCAATGATGAACAACAGCACGGCAAAATGATCATCTCCCAGCTTCATGCCTGCTGTATCCAATAGCTCTGCGATATCTGCCTTCGATTTCACGTTGCCCTTCAACAGATCGGAGAGCAGCTTCTCCTTAATCATCGCCGACTTCGTCCGCAGCCGTGAACGCAGACCGCTGTTTTCAATGCTCATATCCTCTATCGTTCTGGAGATCCATCCCAGCTCGTCTTTGCCTTGGTAAGAATCACTTGTACCTTTATTACGGAGAGATTCCAGCAGCCGTTTGATCGGCTTATAGTTATGTGTAGCCAGCATGTAGGATAGCACGATACCGAGCAGCAAGGTCGTAAGAATGGTCACATAGAAAATCATTTGTGTATGGCGTACCCGATTGAGAAATTGTTCCGTCGGCATCACGACATAATACGACCACGGCACAACGCTGGAATCGAGTCGGACCGAGGAGTAGCTCCCCTCCGATAAACGAACGGTCTGAACCGAGGCTGAAGGCTGATCTGGAAGGTGGGCCAGAAGCTGTGCCGAATCGAGACTCCCGACGGCTTCACTGGATACGGACACGATAGGCTGACCCTGCTTATCAATCACAACCGCCATGCCCTCGAATTGCTTCAGTGCGCCTCCGACTGTTTTTTTGATCTCTGCCCCATTAATCACATAAATAATAACCTCATACGGCTTCGTGCCGTTATTGGGAACGGGATACAAATAGAGTGTTGCATCCGTATTGTTGGTACCGTTGATAACAATCGATTGAACGGGCATGATGAGTGGACCTTTTAAGTCCGAGACCAGTCTTTCAAATGCACTTTGGTTCAAGCCTTCAAATGGATAAATCTGCTCCAGGAAGGTATCGAGATCATACACACCGCTGGCAGCATACACTTTGTTCGCTTGTGCTTGCGCATAATACACGCCGATATCGAGCAGGAATGAGCTTGTAGAGCCGTACGATCTCAGCTCCTGATTGGCCTGAGCCGCTTCAAAGCCCCCTTGGGTAATCATATAGGGCAGCAGCTTCGTGTTGCGGGATATCTGCACGGACATCCGCTGCAGCTCCACGAGCCGTTGATCGATCTGATCGCGAATTTGCTGCAGGGAAGCCACATTCGATTGCTCGACAACTCCCTGCAGCGTATGGAAAAAACTCGTATTCATATACCCGCCAATACCCACCAGCAGAAGCACGACCAGAAGCATATAGGAGAAAAAATAAGTTTTCATCCGTGAATACAGACGTGGGGAGATAACGGATTTTTTCGTGTCTGCCATAGTCGCGCTCCTCTCGGGGGAATCCTTCTGACTGAAACCTAACCTTGCAATCGGTCTATTGTGCCTGACTGATTTATTCTTATTGTTACCCGATTATGCTTTATTAACGATTGCCTGTAATACGGAGTGCGGTGTCACGCATGCCCCTTGAACAATGTCCTCTTCCGTAAAAGCAGCCATCAAAATCTCTTTGGCCTCTTTGCGTTCCCGATCGTAAATGATATAAATGCGGCCATCCTCGGCCTGAACGCCATCTGGATAAGAGACGTGCGGACGTTCATCCAGCAGCAGACTCCCTGTCCAGGTCAGTCCTTCGTCCTCAGATAACATCGCCGTCAAGTGGCTTCTGCCCTTGAAGCCATAATGGTTCACCAGCAGCAGCCGTCCTGAGAGCAGCCTGCGGATAAAAAATCGCGAGTCGGGACCGCCAAGCGTTGTCGGTTTCCCGGGAGACCACGTCCTGCCACCGTCAACAGATACGCTCTCACCAATCCCGTAGAAAGTGCGTACCAGCATCCACAAGCTGCCGTCCCTGCGCTCGACGACCATGTGCTCGTCGAAGTGGCGATTGGGAATGTCGGCCGAGCCCCACTTGTGAAAGGTTTCTCCTTGATCGTCTGAGCGGTATACATTCGAATACCGTTCCTCCGGCAGATCGTTCACGTCCGATTCGTTGCACGCCCATACTGCAATCGGCAATAGCCAATCACCGCTGCTCAGTACAGTAGGCTTGTTCATCATAATCCCGTCCGCAATGCGACGCGGCTCGGACCAGACGGGATCAGCCTGGGTGGAGTCACTGCAGATGGAAGCCCAGACGCCGCAGCGTCCGTCGAACCAGCCGAAGCTCTGCGCCCAGAACAACCACAAGCGTCCGGATGGATCCTGCCACAGGCAGGGATCATAGGCTCTCGACTGTCCTGGAGGATCAATCACAGATTTCAGATCCGACCAGGTTTGACCTCCGTCCATACTGGTGACAAGCGTTACATAATTATCAGGTCCCTCATCCTCGCCGCCGCTATAAAAGGTAGCCCATAGCCGTCCGTTCGGAGCCATTTCGATTCCCGGAATACCCTGCCATGCCCTGTTTTGAAAAGCTTCATCCCTATTCGACACCGCTTTAACCGGTGAAGAAATCAAGGATACGTCTTTGTCTATCATTGGGTTATCAATCGTTTTGTTATCTATCATTGTATACGATATCCTCCTTCAAGGTATAGATGATGGAAACTAATCAAAATTTTATCGGCTCTTGTATCGATCATAAGCCGCTTTGTTGATTTTCATGTACTCATCCAGCCCCATCTTCTTGATGGTCGTTACGTATTCATCCCACTTTGTAAAAGGAGCCTTGCCCGTAATGAATTGGGTCTGCATTTCAAAAATATAAGTATGGATATCGTTGCCGAGAGCAATCATCCGCTCGTTCTCTTCTTTTGTGTACAGGAATGCCGGCCATATTTCCTTGGGGGCAAATGGCTGCAGATTTTTGGCCGCCTGTATAACCTCGGGTAGTCCTTCTCCTGTATCCCAGGCGAACCTTTCCTCACGTACAATCGGGTGAGTCGTAAAAGGAGCAACCAGATCGCGGGAAATCCCCTGATCCAGCGTGAGACCATTAGGATTATTAACAATATCCTGAACGAAGCGGTATTTGCCGTCCTTCATCTCATACGTTTTACCCTCTACCCCCATCCAGTACAAGACAGCGCCTTCACCATCAATGAAATAATCAGCCCAACGCATGGTTGCTTCCGGGTTTTTATCTTTCTTGGTAATGACAAAAGCACCCTGGTTTTGAAGAACCGATGTCATTCCCGACCACAGCTGATCCCCATATGGCCCCTTTAACGCTTGTGGCAGACCCGCATAATCCGTCCGTTTTTGACCTGCAGGTACCGTATTAATCGATGGAAAGCCACCGATGATCCCTTTATTGATTTTGGCGGTCAGGATTGGAACGGTATTCGTGAAAATCTCCGAATCCAGCAAGCCCTCCGCATACAGCTTGCGCACATACTCCAATACTTCCTTATAATTCGGGTCCGTCGGGAAAAAGCGCAGCTCATTCGTTTTTTCGTTGTAATCCAGATAAGAATTTGATGAACCGCGGTTTTGCAGCCCCCATGCTCCTGTCAGCGTGCGGATAATTCCACCGATATCCGTACCGCCGAGCGGAACCCGCGCCGCATCCTTTGCTTTGAATGCTTTGAGCACCTGATACAGCTCATCCGGGGTCCCAGGCATTTTCAAAGAGCCTTCATCCAGCCACTTCTGATTCAAAAACAGCTTGTTGTTGAGTCTGTGCGTGGGATTGGTCGACATTTTGGGCAGCGCATAAATTTTGCCGTCAGGTGAAGTAATTCCCTTCAGCACCTCGGGGTACTGCTGCGTTATTTTTTTGAAATTGGGCGCATACTTGTCGATCAGATCATTTAACGGCAGGAAGACACCCTGTTGTCCATACGAAATCATATCCTGCGACGTGATGCCACCCCCGTAAAAGGCGTCGGGTATTTCACCGCTCGCGAGCAGCAAATTCTTTTTCTCCTCCAGATTAGCCTGCGGCACCAGCGTCCATTCGATATGAATCCCGGTCCGTTTCTCGGCTTCCTTCCACAACAGCTTATCCTTCCATTCCCCGTGCAGCGGAGACTGTCCAGCCAGCATATTCAAGGTCAATGGCGCTTTGACAATCGGCAGCCCTGACGTGTTCAGCGTACTGTCCCCCTCCTTAACCGGAGCTTTTGCAGCAGGCTGAGTATCCTGCCCATTCGTGCAGGCGGCCAGTAGAACCAGACTTGCACAAAGCACCGTACCCAGCGAAGTGAACCTTCTTTTTGTTGGTTTCATTCTAACCCATCCTCTCTGATTTCCACCGTTAGCCTTTAATAGCGCCGATCATAACACCTTTTACAAAATAACGCTGCAAGAACGGATACAGCAGCAGCACCGGCAAGCTGGAGACGACAATGACCGCATATTTAATCCCTTCGACAAGCAAAATTTGATCCGTCGAGGTTTCTGAAGCGCTGACCATGTCACCCATCTGATTTTGCAGCAGAATTTGCCGAATAATCAGCTGCAGTGGATATTTATGAACATCGGATACATACATAAGCGCATTAAAAAATGCATTCCAGTGACTGACTCCATAAAATAACACCATGACCGCGATCACCGGTAACGACAGCGGCAGTATGATACTGAACAACGTCCGTGTGTTCGAGCAGCCGTCGATTTGCGCCGATTCCTGCAGCTCTATCGGAATGTTTTGAAAAAAAGTTCGCATAATGACAATGTTCCACATCGATACCGCATTTGGCAATATGACGGCCCAAAATGAATTGATAAGGCCCAGATCCTTTACCAGTAAATAGGTCGGTATGATTCCTCCGCTGAAAAACATCGTGAAGGCAAAAAGTAGCGTCAATGTGTAACCACCGGCAAAATCCTTGCGGGACAACGGATAAGCCGCGCATATCGTCAATACAATATTTAACGTAGTGCCTACTGCCGTATACATAAACGTATTTAAATACCCCTCCATAATGCCGCGGTCCTGAAACACACGGATATAGGACTGCACGTTCCATCCCTGGGGCAGCAGCCAGACTCTGCCTTCGATCACGGCCGCCGGGCTGCTGAATGAAGCACCGACCACGAACAGCAGGGGGTACAGGACGATGCAGGTTACAGCGCTCAGAACGATCAAATTGACGATATCGAACAGCGTGTCGCCTTTGGTTTGGGCCAGCTTGGCCATAATAGCTTCCCCTCCCTTCTCACCACAGGCTCGTCTGGGTCAGTTTTTTGGATATCCGGTTGACGCCAAACAGCAGAATCAGATTAATGACTGAATTAAACAAACCGACGGCAGCCGAAAAGCTGTACTGCGCCCCGAGCACGCCCGAACGGTATACATACGTGGAGATCACATCGGATGCGCTGATGTTAGCATTATTTTGCATTAAAAATACTTTTTCAAAGCCTACCGCCATAATTTGTCCACACTGCAAAATAAACAGGATAGCCATCGTCGGCAGCAGAGCGGGGATATTGATATGCCAGATACGCTGCAGCTTGCTAGCTCCGTCCAGCATAGCCGACTCGTGCTGCTGCGGATCGATACCGGCTAAGGCAGCTATAAAGATGATCGAGTTCCAGCCTGTATTTTGCCATACCCCGGAAAATACATACAAGCTTTTAAACCATCCGGCCTCCGCCAGAAAATCAATCGGCGTTCCCCCCGACCAGGCAATCACCTGATTGACCAGGCCGCTCTTCGGCGCCAGAAAGATCGACAGCATCCCGACCAGCACCACCGTCGATATAAAATGGGGAGCATAGGTGACGAGCTGTACGGCTTTCTTAAATGCCGCCAGCCGCAGCTCATTCATCAAGAGTGCCAGCAGGACAGACAGCGGGAAGCTGATCAGCAGGTAATAAACGCTGAGTAAAAGCGTATTCAACAGCAGCCTTTCGAAATAATAGCCCTGGAAAAAACGTTCGAAATGCTTCAGTCCTACCCATGGGCTGCCCCAAATTCCGTTGACTGCGATAAAATCCTTAAAAGCAATCTGTACCCCATACATCGGCAAATATTCAAATACTGCATAATAAATCACTACCGGTAAAATCAGCAGGTATAAGTCCCAGTTCCGTTTGATGATTTTAATGGATGGCTTATTGCCTGTTGCCGCCATGGTCCTCCCCCTCTCTTCATCCATTCATCTATTCGTTTGTTCGCGGCTATTGGACGAGTCTCATCAACATGAGTTTCGTTTCATAGTCAGCCTCTTACCTCCTTTCACCTCTCCTGGCTTTAAGCTTAAGGCGTATCCGCGTGTGCTGTATATCGGACTCTGTTGACCTGGACAGGGTGATTTTTTACAATGATGCTGCCAAGAAGCTGATTGTGCTGCAGATTTTCTTGTCATACATCGGATTTTACTTACATGACCCTTCTGCTTCCATTTTCAAAACAAGGTTTGTCCACAAATCGTTGCTTTTTGATGTGATTCAAATCACAAGTCTGCACTTTCGCAGTATGTATACTTAGCCCATAACTATCACTCACAAGGAGGACATCCGATATGTTAAGTCAACAAACGATTACTATTATCAAATCTACCGTACCGGTTCTGGAAGTATATGGGGCCGAAATTACAACAACCTTTTACAAGTCGCTGTTCAACGCGCATCCTGAGCTCCTGAATATGTTTAATCATGCTAATCAACAACAAGGCAAGCAGCAGGCCGCTTTGGCGAATGCTGTCTATGCCGCGGCGCTTCATATCGATCGGTTGGAAGCAATCCTGCCCGTCGTCAGGCAAATTGCCCAGAAGCACCGCAGTCTCGGAGTTCAGCCCGAGCATTATCCTATTGTCGGCCAGCATTTGCTGGGTGCTATCAAAACCGTGCTGGGTGATGCGGCAACTGACGAGATTATTGAAGCCTGGGGTGAAGCCTATGGGGTGATAGCGAATGCATTCATAGGGATTGAAAGGGATTTGGAGGTACAGGCGGCGGAGCAGTCAGGAGGCTGGAGCGATTTCAGAGCTTTTCGTGTAGAGCGTAAAGTGCGTGAGAGCGAGGTCATTACTTCGTTCTATTTGATGCCGGTGAATGGTCAGCCTATTGCTGATTTTGCGCCTGGACAGTATGTCAGTGTAAAAATCACTATTCCTGGCGAACCGTATACGCATATACGCCAATACAGTCTTTCGGATGCGCCAGGCAAACCTTATTATCGGATTTCAGTCAAAAGGGAGGAAGCATTTGAGGAACGTCCAGCAGGGAAAATCTCCAATCACCTGCACAAACATATTGAGGAGGGCAGTGTGCTGTGGCTGTCCGCACCGGCGGGTGATTTTATCCTGGAATCGGGAGACACCAAGCCAGTCGTACTCATCAGTGGCGGCGTAGGGCTGACCCCGATGGTCAGCATGCTGAACACACTGGCTGTAACGGAGCCCGGCCGGCAGGTAACGTTTATTCATGCCGCGCACAATGAACAGATGCATGCCATGCGTGAGCATGTGGAGAAGCTTGTCAGCAATCACGCCCAGCTATCAGCCTACTGGTGTTATGCCGCGCCGCTGGGTGACCCTGCTACCTATCATAAAAAAGGTTACCTGGATTTGCCTTGGCTGAAGAGCGTAGTCCCGTCGAAGGAAGCCAGCTTCTACTTCTGCGGCCCCACGCCTTTTATGAGAGCAGTCAATGGAATGCTCAAAGAGTGGGATGTACCCGATACTGCTATTCATTATGAGTTTTTTGGCCCTGCCGATGTTTTGTGAGCTCTCAGCAGACGATTCACGGTTTCGCGGCGGATGCCGAGAAACTGACCGATTTCGTCCTGGGTCAGCACATCCGTGATGGCATCCGAACCAATATACAGCTGAAACCAACGCTGCAGCTTGCTGAGCTTCTCGGCAGGCGCAGCCTCGGTGAGCTGGTCGATACGCTGCTGCATCATTCGCAATTTATTTTGCAGCTGAACGGCTATATGACGAAATTGCTCCGGATTGCGCTCTAACTCCCGGTACCAGTCCGCTGCTGGCAGTACATCAACCTCACAGGAGGACAGAGCGACCGCCGTTCCATGATAAGGATTAGGACTGATCAGGGAATGATGCGGAATCATTTCATCGGGTACGATTATATTAAGCAGAATCGAATTCCCGTCCTCATGAACACGAACGATTTTCAATATCCCGCTTTTCAGATGATACAGCGGACCAGATTCGCCTTGACGAAATAAGGTCTCGCCTTTATGTATAATCATAACAGCCTCCTGAATCCAAAATTGCCAATTGCCTTCATACAATATAATATAATGTAAAATCGAAAATCAGTCCAAAGCTTGTGTCAGCCGTTCCACAAGCCGATGTACAGGCAGCACCTGATCGGCGCGAATCGAACAATCCCCCGGTTCTTCCAGGCTGCTGAGAAAATGCTGAACCACTCCGGCAAAGCCCCGCCGATGCAGAATCGTATCCCAGCTTCCGAAGCCGATATGCTGCGGCTCTTGGGAACGCTCTGAAAGGATGAGCGATTCCATATTGAGCACCTCGGCAGAACGATAGGCCCCATGCAGCTCCAGCTTTTCCAGATCTGCCCCTGCACGGCGTACCATACTGAACTGTCCAAGTCGTTCTGGGCCAGTATGGGCTTGTGCTATTTGTTCTTCTAATGATTTGTCCGCTTGCTCATTGGCAAATAGCAAACTCCCCGCTCCAACCAGCAGCTTGCCTGTCTCATCCACACGCTCGTAATAATGCCCGATCTCAGCCAGATCTCCACCGAGCCAGAGCAGCAAATCAAGCATATGAATCAAATCGTCATACAACGTATGCCTGGCACTGTGCGCCTGAAGCTTGGTTCGTTGCTTTTGCACTACAGATAGCTCAAAGCCCCCAGCCTCTTCAAGCCACGTACGTGCTTTCATATACATCGGGGCAAACCTGCGGTTAAAGCCTACCGCGAGCAATACGCCCTGCTCCTGGGCGTAGGCAGCCATGGCCTCCGACTCGTGCAGCTCATAGGAGAGCGGCTTATCGACATAAACGGCTATTCCTCTTTGTAAACAAGTCATTACCACTTCATAATGGGTTTCCGTCGGGCTATGTATAAATACGGCATCCGGTCTGGCCTCCAGCAGTGTCTCCAATGCATAAAACCGCCCGTTAATCCGGTATTGGTCGGCAATCCGGTTCACCGTAGCTTCCGTACGGCTGGTGACGCCTATAAGCTCGACCTGCTCATGAGCAGCTAACAGCGGTAAATATACTTTTTGGGCAATATCGCCTAAACCGATTAAACCTATTCTTTTTTTCATCCGGGCACCTCCGTACTCTGAGATATGATCATTCAGGATACTGCTGAACATAACGGTAACGACTATGCTAGAAGCAGCCATGAAGAAACTACTATTTAACTTGTCGCCTGTCTTATGGTAAAATAGAAGTAGTATGTCGATTTATCACTCTATATTTCATCTGGGGGATTGCTGGTTCCATGTCAAAAAAGCAAAAATGGAGTTTGGTTGGATCTATTTTATTATTCGTCGCTCTTCTTGGTTTGGCCCTGTTATTTGAATCCGAGCTTTTCATATATGCAGCAAGTGCGATTCCGATTCTCATTGTGATGGTACTGCCCGATATTAGACAGCACCAATATATTCAACGAAACAAGATTAAAAATGGTATTCAGGTATATAAGATTGCCAATGAGGAAGATCCGCTGCTCGTTATTTCTTTTCAACCTGGCTTTGTACGCTGGCACTGCCGAAAGCTGTATATCGATTTAAATGAACTGCATGCTGAGCCTATTGATGTACTGCCTGCAACCGAAAATGCAGCATCGATACCCGTACTCTCGTTCGATCTGTCGGCACATCCGCGCCGCACTGGCTGGTTCGGTATCGATCTTGCCCAATTATCACAGCGTACGGTGAATCTTTCTTATACCACCCAGGAAGTGAACCGTTTTATCATTCAAATGAAAGATCTCGAAGCGATTGCGCTGCTGATGATGGCTTCAGCCACACCTTTGGTTGCAAGCAAAAGCAGCAGCAAAAGCAACAGCCTGTCAGCCTAAGCCGCTCTTGAAGGCTACAATTAAGACTTGCACAGCCAATGCGCCAGTGTGCGAACCATCGCGCCGGTCCCTCCCTTGGGTTCCGTCCCGCGCTCGTTCCACAACCAGGCTGTGCCGCCCGTGTCCAGATGCAGCCAAGGTACATTACCGGCAAAAAATCCAATAAACAGTCCGCCTGTTATGCTGCCCGCCCATCTATCGCGCGAGGCAGCATTTTTGATGTCTGCCACATCGCTTTTGAGCATGTCATGGTATTCCGGATAGTTCGGGAATGGCCACACCTTTTCTCCCGCTTGTTTGGCTGCGTTCAAAATTTCCTTCTGCAGCTCCTCATTGTTCGCTATCGCACCGGTTGCCACATCCGCGAAGCTAACCAGCACGGCTCCTGTCAAGGTCGCGATATCCACAATCCGCTTCGCCCCAAGCTGCAGCGCGTAATGAACACCATCCCCTAACACGACACGTCCTTCCGCATCGGTATTCAAGATTTCCACGGTATGCCCACTCATCATCTTAATCACATCACCCGGTTTAAAAGCGCTGCTTGAAGGCATATTCTCTGCGGAAGGAATCACAATCTGCAGATTCAGCTTCGGCTTTAATCGGCCGATTACATGCAGCAGCCCAAGCAGCACAGCGGCACCGCCCATATCGCTGATCATTTCTTCCATACCGTCCGGCTTCTTCAATGAAATGCCTCCGGTGTCAAACGTAATCCCCTTGCCAACCAGTCCAATCACTTCACTTGAAGCATCGGCGCCTTCGTAACGAATGGCAATCATTCGCGGCGGATTGGCACTGCCCTTGCCTACGGCATGAAGGCCGCCCATGCCGTGCTCAACGATTTGGGCTTCGTCCAGCACCGTGCAGGACATGCCATAATGGGAGGCCAGCCGTGCGGCCTCCTGGGCCAGTGTATCCGGCACAAGCACATTGCCGGGCAGGTTGGTCAGATCGCGCGCATATTGCGTCGCGATCGCGAAAGCTCGCGCAGCTGCCAGCGGCTGCGCAAACGTCTCGACTGCGCTGCCGCAGCCCGCCGCCGCGAGTGTCGCCTGATCGATGATCAGGGCGACCTCGCGAAGCGCGGTCCGGGGCGGCTGCGCAGTCGCAGCAGCATAGCTCGGCATGCGGTAACCGCCGAGCAAGAGCCCTTCCGCCAGCGCGTGGACACGCTTGCGCAGGTTTACAGCCGCGTTAGCGCCCGTATCGTCGGCGCTCGCTGCTTCACGCGGCAGCGCCACGGCGAGCCGCTCAAGCCCGCGGCCCAGCGCTGCGCGGACCGCGTATACGCCGGCGTCACGCCAGGCGTCAGCGCCGCCAGCCGCGGCGCCAAGGCCGCTCAGCACCAGCGAGCGGCAAGGCAGCAGGCCAAGCGTCGGTATGACCTCCGTCTGGCCAAGACCAGCCGCGAACAGCCCTCGTTCGCGCAATCCCTGAACCTCGGCTGCCAGCGATGCAGGCAGCCTCAAGCTCCACGCCGCGTCGTCCAGCTCCGCCGGCGTTAGCAGCAGCACCAGCGCATCAGCTTCCGTGACGGTATCCGGTATCATCAGAGCAGCATCTTCAATTGCATCCTGTACGACCATATGTATATGCGTTTCCAGCTCATTCTTTAACAATTGCTGCACATCCATAAACGATAGCCTCCATAGGTTCCCATAATTAATCATTCACCACACGAATAGCTTAGGCTCCAAAGTAAGAGGCAGACTCCATGACGACCTTACGCATCGGCAGATGGTAAGGACATTTTTCCTCGCACAGAGGCCGCTCCTTACAGGGCTCATAATCGGCACAGGACATAATATTCCCCTTCTGCCGTTCATAAAATCCATCACCCTTAGGCAGCAAGCCAAATGTGTTACGAATCTGGCTGGATATCATAATATCAGGAATCGTTACGCCTATCGGACAAGAGCAATAGTTGCAGCGGCGGCAGTTATGGCTGCCCAGCTCTGTAGCCAGATTTTCCAATTCAACACGCTCGGCATCTCCAACCTCAAGCTCAAAAGCCGCGAGATTCTGCTTCACCTCATCCACACTGATCATACCTGATATAATGACATCTACATTTTGACTGTATGGATAACGCAGAGCCTTTTCAACAGGTTGAATAAATCCACCCGATAATGGCTTCATCGCAACTTTACCCATGCCCATCTTTGTTGCCATTGGAATCAGCTCGTCAAGAGAAAAAGGTTGTGCCAGATTTAGATGAAACAAGACCTGGGCAAACTGCCCTTTGCTGATCCACTTGGCCAGCAGCTCAGGACGATGACCGGTAATCCCGATGTGACGTACCTTGCCTTTGGCCTGCATCTCCAAGGCTGCCTCATATGCACCTTCATTTTGCATCGCTGCCTTATATTCACTTACATAATTCACATAATGAATTTGAAGCAGGTCAATCACATCGGTCTTCAGTCTGACAAGGCTTCGCTCGATTTCTTCCTTGGCCTCGGCATAGCTTCTTTTGTTCGTTTTGGTTGCCAAAAAATATTCATCGCGGCGATGCGAAATACTTTCCCCGATAATTTCCTCGCTATTGCGGTAGCCCGCGGCTGTATCGATATAATTAATCCCATGATCAAGCGCATAATTAAGTGTTTCCCTTGCCTGCTCCAATGGAACTCCTGGCAAATTCATCGCTCCGAAACCTAATGCAGACACCTTGAACCCCGTTTGACCGAATGTACTGTATCTCATTGCTCTGTTCCTCCTCCGCTCTCTCCCTATGATTCTCCCATCTGATCTCCTTGATATTATAGAACAACAGACCATAAAAAAACAGCCTATACGGTCTCCCGCACAAGCTGCTCACTTATACCATGTAGAGGTTCTTACCTTTACACTACCTTATCTTTTAGTGGAATCGTCCCGCTTGGAATCATCCGTTTTGGTAGAATCAGTTTCCTTCTTGCTATCAGTATCTTTCTTGTTGTCACTGTCTTTCTTGCTGTCACTGTCTTTCTTGCTGTCATCCGATTTTTTGGTACTGTCTGTCTTCTTATCATCCTCGTTCGTTTTCTTATCCTGTTCTTTCTTCTTCTCTTCCTGCTTTTTGAGGTCATCCTCACGTTTTTTCTGATCCGCCAGACGCTTGGCTTCCTCACGCTTACGATCCTCTTCGGCCAGCCTTTTTTTCTCGTCGGCCTTTTGAAGATCATCGGACTTTTTTACATCATCATCTTTTTTCTTGTCATCAATTTTTTTATCATCGTTCTTTTTGTCATCATCGGCCTTATCGTCATCTTTTTTCTTGTCATCGTCCTTCTTCGGGTCGGACTTGCTGCTGTTGTCACCCGGACGGGCTGCACCTGAATTTGTCCCTGCCGGCTTGGCTCCACCGGTTATTGACGCGGGTATGTTCGGTTTGATCACAGGCGTTGACGGTTTTTTGTCGTCCTTGTGATCGTCGTTTTTATCGTCTTTTTTATCCTTCGTGTTGTTCGAATTCGTATTCGTATTGTTGTTTTTATTATTATTGTTACTACTGTTGTTATTGTTGTTATTACTGCTGTTCCCACTACTGCCTATACCGTTGGCATTCGAATTGCCGGACTTCTTGGGATCATTTTTGTTCGTATTATTATTATTTTTGTCGTTATTTTTGGCGAGCTGCTCTTTCTTTTTATCGTCCAGCTTCTTATCCAATTCTCCCGACTTCTCTTCTTCGACCAGCTTCTTCATTGATTCCTTGGTTGGTACCTTGTTAGGCTGAATAACCGCAGATTGTTTATCTACGTTGTCCTTCGCGTTATCCTTGACGATCTGATGTATCGATTCTTTCTTCAAGTCATCGACCGTCACTGCTACCCCATTATTTTTGGCATTCAAATAAACCGAGTATTTCCCCATTGAAACCCCACTCTTGTTCGCTTCTTCACGAACCTCCTGAGGTGCTGCAAACGCTTCTACCTGATAAGCATTGACTTGCTCAGGATGGGTTTGCTTAATGTGATCGGTTACCTGCTGACGCAGTTTTTCAGCGATTTTCGTGTCATCCACGGTGCTTTTCTCAAGGACTACCGTGCTTGCGATTACAATATCCCCTTCACCCTTGGCTAGCGATTTCTCCTCCGCTTTGTTCAATAGCGAAGCTGTAACGGTTTCGAGCGTCAGACCCTTAAAATTCATCGCTTCAATCAGTTCCGCCCCATCATTATTTAAGCCGCGAAGCTCGAGCACCTGTTCCTTTTCATCGATGCCCATTTCTATTGAGGGATTAATGTCGAGCGATACATAAGCAACGACCTCGGAGCTGCCAATTTTGCCTGCGAAGCTGGCCATAACAACCAGGCAAAACACAACTGCCGCTACTACTGCTGAGCGGCCGGCTATAGACGGACTTGCCCATTTGAGTCTGGTGTCAGCATAGATAATTTCTTCACCCAGTTGGCAGGAATGCCGTTGACGCGAGATTTTATCGAATCTGCCGTCTTCACGCATCACAATAATGTATTTGTCCGTCAGCTCCATGACGATGCCTTTATTCATGCTACTCTCCCCCTTTGTTGGATTCCTCTTTGATATGCAAATAATCACGGAGGTATGGATAAGGCCCGTTATAAATTAAGGCTACAGCAATAATGAACTTACGATTTCGTTCCAGTGTTTTGCGTGAGACGGTGACGATGCCCATTAACTCCTTGATAGGCAGTACACGCTTGGAGAGCATAGCCCCCATAAATTCAGCGTTCTCCGACAGCTGCTTGCCAATGGCAAACAAAGCTTGTCTGGAATCATCATGCTTCGGAGAGGCATCAACCAAATCCGAAAAATGAACACCAAAATCAGCCAAACACCGATTCAAATCCATAATTTCGCTGCCCCGCTCCTCCATGCCTTTTTGTTTTTCATACTGCTCCATCGCCTGATGGATTTCAACGGGATTAATGATGTTATCCTCTTCATCCTCCACATCAAACGTACTATACGGCAGCTGCTGTGAAAATCGCTGCTCCTTACGCACATAATCAATCAGTCGCCGACGAATGACCTGCTCGGAAAATCCGAGAAACGAACGTCCGGACTCGGTTGAAAACTGATTGATCGCCTCATTAAAGGCACCTAAAGCAATACTGAACTCATCATCTCTTGCAGGATCTACATAACGCTTGCAAAAACGGCTTGTTACCTTTGCAACATACGGTTGATAGTCCGTAATAAATTGGTTGCGAAGCCGTAAATCACCCTCTTGAATTCGAATCACCAATTGTTCAGGCGGTTGTGGTTCCGCAGAATCCGGGTGGGGAGATTGACGTTTTCCAAGAAATTTCTTAAATAAAACGAGCAGCAATCTTTTCCACCTCACACTATATAATTTCGTTATTAGGACGTAGGTTAGGGGGGTCGGGATAGGACTTATTTCACAAAATATTACAGCTATTTAAAGCCATATCCTATTCATTTTCCTACTATAATTATCCCTGGTTTTCATGCAAACAAATAAACGTCCCCCTATTAGAGACGTTGGTTTGTGCCAATATGTTGTGCTTGACCCTTCCAAACTTCTCCCGATAGGGACTGTCCCCGAGGACTAAGCATACGCTCCTAAGAAAGCTTGATGCTAAGCCCTGTATCTGGACTCCAATTATTATACGGATACACTTTCTTCTTCCTTGTATACCCGGTTCATTTTCAGGTCACACTTATCTGTTGGATATGGACGGGATGCCATACTACTCCGTTCCGGGGCGCTTCCATCTCTTACGGGGCATACCAATAAGGGTTTAAACGGCTCCTTTGGACGTCTTTTTACCATTCAGCTTGGCTTTGCGCTTGCTTAAGGTATTGAGCCGCTTCTTAAGCTGTTCTTCCCATTCGTTATCCTTCAGCTCCTTGGCTACGATCAGCAGATCCAGAGACATATCAATCTGGCAGCGAACGACATCCATCGGGTCCTCATCTTCATTATTGACACAATTCTCATATAATTCCGCTTGACTGCGGTTATCTACATATTCATGAAAATCCACCTCGGACGCACCATCTCCATGCGCGTATTCGGCCAAAATCCCATATTCGCTTTCAACCAGATGATGTACTTCCACACGATGACAAACCGGGCAAAACAATATCGGTACGTTATGAATTTGCGTTCTGATATACTTAAGTGTTCCTTTAGTTCCAATCATACTGGCGCCGCAGCAAAAACTCATAATTTCACGCCTCCTCATTTAGCCTGCAAAAGCGATACTCTACACTATATTCGACCTTCAGTCCTATAAATCCTCTTTTTTGAGCAGGACAAAACCATTGAAACGTTTTCACAGCAGCCCTACTATCCATTCTAAAGGAGAATGACCATGCATAAACTCAACTATATTAACGAAATTCGGTTGCTCCATGTCATGATCATGCCAATAAACTTTTTATGTGCTTAGAGGGTTCATATTCATTTTGAGGGAGTGGGTTACATGCAGCATATTCCAATCAGCTCCAAGCAAATTGCTTTTATCCGCTACGATGACCAAGCTGCGCAGATGCATATTCAATACCATACCGGAGTAACCAAAGTGTGTGAAGGCATTCATCAGGATCAGGTCCAGCGGCTTCTGCTTTCCGGAAATTCCTATGACTTTATAATGGAGTTAACCCGTATGCCTGATGAACCGGCACAGCAATCATAACTACCAGGAATCTCCGCTTTCGGGCTGGAGATTTCTTTTTGCCCGGGTATTTTACCGTTATTTGGTATCGATCCTTGAAAATTTATGCAAAAAAATGACACGTATCCGCTTTCATTGAGGCCGCGGGATTGACCGTCCATAAAGAAAAAGGTACTCTAGGGAAAGAAGTAAACTCCAGCTAGAGGGAAGGATGTGGGTGGATGCCGCGCCAATTAGTCATCGGGAACGGAAAGTTTTTGATCAACCTGGATAATCATACTTACATGCGAGATTTGTATTATCCCTACGTGGGGCAATTGAACCATGTTGGTGGTTATCAATGCAGAGTAGGCATATGGGTCGATGGTGACTTTGCTTGGCTCAGCGATCCTGAATGGGATTTCAAGCTGTCTTATGTGGAAGAATCCCTGATTACAGAAGTAACAGCCACACACCCCCGCTTGGGTATTACCTTATTGATCAATGATGGTGTTCATCAACGCGAGGATATTTATTTAAAAAGAATCAATATCCACAACAACCGGGATACCGTACGCGAGGTTCGCGTCTTTTTCAATCAGGATTTGGTCATTAACGAAACTGAGGTTGGCGATACCGCTGCCTATTACCCTGCTAACAACACCGTTTTTCATTATAAAAAAGATAAATATTTTATGTTCAGCGGTACTACCGGCCCTGATGGCATCTATCAATACACGACAGGTGTCAAACGGTTCTACAATGCCGAGGGAACCTGGCGGGATGCGGAAGACGGTCATTTGATGGGCAATGCCATTGCGCAGGGCTCCGTCGACAGCACGATAAGCTTCAAGCTGCACGTTCCCCCGAATTCCGATGAAACGATGTATTATTGGATGACTGCCGGCAAAAACCTTGAGGAAGTCAAAAAGCTGGATGGCTACGTAAAAGACAGTCACCCCGGCAAGCTGCTGGATCGCATTAAAGTGTACTGGCAGCGTTGGGTGAACAAATCGGAGCAGGATTACGGCGATTTGCCTGCCGAGGTTATCCGCATGTACAAGCATAGCCTGCTGATTGTCCGTACTCAGACGGACGTCAACGGCGCGATTATCGCTGCTAACGATTCTGACATCATGCACAGCAATCGTGATCATTACAGCTACATGTGGCCAAGAGACGGCGCATTGATCGCTTACGCCATGTCGATGGCCGGCTATCAGGGTATGATCACACCGTTTTTCCATTTCTGTGCCAACGTGCTGTCGCCGGAAGGTTACCTGCACCATAAATACAACCCTGATGGAACCGTAGGCTCCAGCTGGCATCCTTATATTCATGCCGGTAATGAGCAGCTTCCTATTCAGGAGGATGAAACCGCGCTTGTTCTGTTCGCGCTCTGGAAAGATTTTGAGAAGCATGGCGTGCTTGAGCTGCCGCAGTCGTTGTATCGGACTTTGATCCGCCGCGCGGCACGGTTTATGTCCAGCTACATTGATCAGGATTTGAATCTGCCTAAGCCCAGCTACGATTTATGGGAGGAAAGGTACGGTATATTTACATTTACGACCTCGGCAGTTTATGGCGGTTTAATCGCTGCTGCCAACTTCTGCAGCCTGTTCGGTGACGAGGAGCGCAGCAGCCGCTACCGACACACGGCAGAGCGGATCAAATCAGGCATAATCAAGCATTTGTGGGATGAAGAAGAGCAGCGTTTCGTCCGCGGCATGCATCAGGAAAACGAACAATGGGTCAAGGACTTGACTTACGAGAGCAGTGTCTACGGTATTTTCGAATTTGGAGTGCTGCCGGCTGATGATGAACGTGTCGTCAAAACGATGCAAGCCAACAAAGAAAAGCTGACGATCAAAACCGATATCGGCGGCGTAGCCCGTTACTATCACGATTACTATTTCCAACGCTCCTCCGACATCGAAAAGGTACCCGGTAATCCGTGGATTATCTGTACGCTGTGGATTGCCGAATGGGAGATCGAATGTGCGAAGTCGTTAGCCGAGCTGGAAGCTCCTCGCCGCACACTCGAGTGGGTCGTCAAGCACGCGATTGAGAGCGGAATTTTACCTGAACAGCTGGATCCATTCGATGGAGGCCCGGTTTCGGTAGCACCGCTTACCTGGTCACATGCAACCTATGTACTGACTGTCGTGAAATACAGAGAGAAATTTAAAAAGCTATCCGAAAAATAAAAACAAGGAACTCAGGGATCTTGCCCTCGGTTCCTTGTTTTTATTTGGTTCGATAGTTTGCAATCATGCCTGCGGATATTCCTTCAACCGATTAATCAGATGCTCGTCAATATTAATGTCTGCCAACCCCATAGCTATCAACACCGCACCCATAGTCGGTGATAGCGCTGGTTCCTTGACATGATAACGCCGGATTGTCTCGCTCCGCAGCTCCTTATTTATCCTGGCGGCTATGTAGTCGCTTTGTGCAACGCTGCCGATTAATGTTACAGGTATGGTCTCTGCGGAAAAGCTGGTGCCAATCAAACGAATTCCGATGCTGATATCACGAGCCGCATTATCGCATACCGAGCAAGCTAGCGGTATTCCTTGCAGCGCTGCTTCTGTGATGAGAGGTGCCATTCCGCCGAAGCGGTGGTTCCTCACTTTGGAATCGGTAATGAAACCGTTCTTGGCGAGCTTTGCCAAATCCATGATTTGTCCCGCTTGCCAATACATTAAGATCTGATCAATCAGCACCTGATCCTCTTTCAACACATCTCCGGCAATCATCCTGAACATGGTATTATAGGCCAAATGCCGAGCGGCTGTAGCTGCATAATGATGATATTCATAATTACGTACATGCTCCCCAGCTTCATTAATCCCGAACACTACAGAGCCCGTTCCGCATATCACTATAATCCCAGTTTGATTACGCAAAGCGCCTATGTGTGCTATAACGGCATCATTAACTGCCTTCCGAGGACAGACCAAACCGTTCTGATTTATGTATTGCTCTGCCCATATTGCATCCTCTGGCCTGTCATATCCCGCAAATCCTGCGGTCAGACCGACTACATCCTGCGGTGAGCAACCCGCCTCCGCTATGACAGCTGCTATTGCACCTTGAACGTTCTCTCTAGCATCCGGATTGTGATTAGGATTAGCGCCTCCGCGTTCAACATAAGCAACCACCCGTCCAGTCACATCTACAGCTATGGCTCTGGTGTGACTGCCTCCTCCGTCCAAGCCGACAATAATTTTCATTTGAACCTCCTAAGAGCTTCCGCAGGAAGCTTACTTCGTAAGCAAACTCACCTTTTTATGATCGTATGTAAGTATCCTGATACTTGTCATAATCCCATAGCTGCTCAAGCTCTGCCTCATCAGCAACTTCGATAACAATCATCCAGCCACCTTCATAGGGCGCGATGTTGATTGCTCCGGGATCCTTTTGAAGCTTACGGTTAATGTCCACGACTTTGCCCGATAGAGGCGCATACATTTCCGATACGGTTTTGATGGATTCCATACTGCCAAACGGTTCGCCTGCTTTCAACAGATCGCCGACCTCTGGAAGCTCCACGAATACGATCGTACCCAGCTCCTCCTGGGCAAAATCCGTCATGCCAATCACAGCCAAATTCCGCTCGACGCGAACCCATTCATGATTCTCACTGTATTTCAAGGTTTGTTCGATTTCCACTATGTTGTTCCTCCTAAAAGTTTTGCGAAGCAAAACTGACTTTGTAAGCGTAAGCCGCTTCCTGTAAGAAAACCTTTATCGAGGACTTTCAAAGATGAGCGACCGCGGTTCAGAGGTATGTTTTCTTGAAACATAAGAATCCTTCAGCTTCGTTGAAAACGTATACAGTCTTATCTCTTAACAAAAATCCCTTTAGCTGCAGTATAGCAGACTAAAGGGATTTTTTGAATGATGAGGAAGTAAGTCCGAATCGTAAGCTTACTTGGCAACCAGATGCTTGTCGCCTTTTTTCCAGTTCATCGGGCACAAACCACCGGATTGAAGAGCTTCCAGTACACGGAAAGTTTCTTCAACGCTACGGCCTACATCATTATGGTTAACTACTTGATATTTCAATTCGCCTTCTGGGTTGATGATGAATAGACCACGAAGCGCGATACCTTCTTCTTCGATCAAAACGCCATAATCGCGTGCAACCTTTTTCGTAATATCCGCACCCAATGGGAAATTCAACTTGCCAAGACCATTGCTGTCCACTGGTGTGTTGATCCAAGCGCGGTGGGAATGAATGCTGTCAATGGATACGCCTAATACATCAGTATCCAATTTTTTGAAGTCTTCATAAGCATGGCTCAGAGCTGTAATTTCCGTTGGGCATACAAATGTGAAATCGAGTGGATAGAAGAACAATACCAACCATTTGCCTTTGTAATCGGATAGAGAAGCTTTACCGAACTCAGCACCATCACCTGATACGGTTTCTAGCGTGAAATCAGGAGCTTGCTTACCTACTAAACGTTCTGCCATCTTCTTATTACCTCCCGGAATTGTATGATTTTTTCACTTAAAATCGTAACATTTGACCTGTTCAAAGTCAATATTAAAACGATTATTATTTTATAATTATTACAATCTGTGACACAATTATTTTCTGATTGCGTTGATGATCAAATCGCCCATTGCTGTTGTACCAATCGCTTTGCTCTTATCGACTGCAATATCACCTGTACGGTGTCCTGCATCCAGAACTTCTTTAACTGCGCGTTCAATAGCTTCCGCAGCATCATGGTAGCCAAACGTCAAACGGAACATTAAAGCAACGGAAAGCACGGTTGCAATTGGATTGGAAATGCCTTGACCTGCGATATCAGGAGCGGAGCCATGTACCGGCTCGTACAAACCGAACGCACCTTCACCCAACGAAGCGGATGACAACATACCGATTGAACCTGTCAGCATAGCTGCTTCATCGCTCAAAATATCGCCAAACATATTTTCTGTAACGATAACATCAAAGCTTGAAGGACGACGCAGCAACTGCATAGCACAGTTATCAACTAGGATGTGCTCCAGCTCTACATCTGGATAGTCAGCGGAAATACGATTAACGGTCTCTCTCCATAGACGGGATGTTTCAAGAACATTCGCTTTATCAACCGAAGCCAGTCTTTTGCTGCGGGTTTGGGCAATCTCGAACGCTTGACGGGCAATACGCTCGATTTCCATTACGTTATATGCACAAGTATCGACTGCTTCCTCACCGTTTGCACTTTCGCGGCGGAATTTTTCGCCAAAGTAAATCCCACCTGTTAATTCACGAACTACGATCAGGTCAGTTCCTTCCAGAACCTCCGGCTTCAAAGTAGAAGCATCCTTCAAGCAGTCGAAAATAACAGCGGGACGAATGTTCGAGAATAAGCCAAGCTCCTTACGAATACCCAAAAGTCCTGTTTCCGGACGCAATTCCTTCGAGTTATTATCCCATTTTGGACCGCCTACAGCACCCAAAAGTACAGCGTCCGCTTTTTTACAAAGCTCTAATGTTTCCTGCGGAAGAGGAGTTCCCTTTTCATCGATTGCGATACCACCGAATAAACCATGCTCCGTTTCAAAACGGTAGCCAAATACTTCCTCGGTTTTTTTCAATACTTTTAATGCTTCGGCAACAACCTCAGGTCCGATACCGTCTCCAGCGATTACTGCGATTTTTTTAACATCTGCCATTGTAGGTTCACTCCCATATTTCATGTATTATACTCTTCTTTGTACCATATTCAGGCCTCCATTACAAAGATATAAAAGCTATGATCTTCATAGGGGAATCTTATAAGCATAATAAGTTCAATTTCAGAAGTTTGGTGAATAAGTCCCGCTGCACGGCCAAATATCCTTCCGATCGCTGTTGTTTCCGTATTTTTTTGATTTTATAGGAGATTTAGCGGTAAAAGTACGAAAACAAAGGCGAACGCTGACGCTTCTCCAGGACCATTTGGCCGCTCCGCTCTTTATTCACCCGCGCATTTAGATACTCTCTGTAATCCGTGGAGGCCACTTGTATACCATTCTTAGGAACATACATAAAGGTAACATGGTTTCGATAGATTTAAAGGTCTTTAGATATGGTCAATGTATCCTTAATGTTGCTGTCCGTAGGTATTACCTTTTTATTATTCACACTAACATAATTTTGAACAGGACTATCGGCTTGATTTTTATGTCTCCATTCTCCATTATATTCTCTTCTTAACCAGTGATTGGCGCTTATCCTTCAACTAAAAGGCCCCGGGATATGCTTTATAACCGGTTTTCCCATACGGAGAGGGGCAATTCGCATCTTGGTGTAACAGTTTGCTTTATCGCTTGTTGACCATCCTTTGTCCTCAATAATTCCTTCTTCGTCTTCGGCTAATTAGACACAAATGACCTCTTGTTGATTCACATGCCGATGGCTCTCCTCCGTGGAAGACTCGGCGAGTCGGCTTCTAAATCCAAAACAATCGAACAGAGTCTGTTGAATCGTATTTATTTGAAATTAATTGACCAACCATTCTATTGCCTATGGTTTGATGGAGGTAACCTAGCCTATCATAGGAAAGTACAGCGAATTTTAAAGCCATTACGACTGAGTGGGAGCCTTGAAAGAGTATATCTACCATTCACGAGAAATGCTATATCAGGATACTAAGAAAAGTTGCACATGAAAAGCGTAAAGAACGGTCTCAAGCGTAATGTATCGTAACGGGGTCATTCAATGCCAATTGCTTCGTTTGTAATCAGTTTGATAATCCTTGCATTGCTCTTCATTAAATGACATGCCACCTGATAGTCTTCCGTGGAAGCAGACGAAAGCGTTTCTTCATCTTGAAGGAGCCGTCGAGGAAAACCACTCTGAGTTGGGCCCTTACATAGATTGTTCTCAAAAAAGAGCCGCAGCTTATGCGGCTCTTTCCGTCTATGGTTCTGGTGTATACTCAGTGAGCCCAATTGTTTGAATTAAAAGTTAGGTGCGTAATTGGTGTTCAGCAGCATTTGATTCACAATAAACACAAGGTCATCATTGCTTACATATTCGTCACCAGCTTGGTCTGCTGTGTATACGGTTGGGTTGGCGCTTGAAGCAAGCTGTCCATAATAGTATCCATCAATGGCTAAATCTAAAAGAGTGTACTCGCCGGACCTATTAACGTCCTGGTTTTCAACGGTAACGGTATCTTCTCCGCATGCCAGTGCTCCTAAATCAAACTCGCTATTTGTATCCGCAATTCGGCATTTGAGTGCGTCCACTTTACCTGTACCTACCGCTTTAGCCCGAAGCTTGAGCTTAACAAAAACCTTCTCACCTGTAATCCCGTAATTTGCGCCTTGGCTCGCGACAATAAAGCGAAGGCTACCGTTTTGGTCTGTTGGTTGATTGTAGATTTGGTGGCCTGTAACCGTTTCGAATCCCAAATAATCAAAACGCGTATTATCGTATTTTACCGTAAAGTCTTCTGCATAAATGTTGGCCACGTTCTTTAATACGATATCAGCTATAAATTCTTGGCCAACACTTATTTTTTCTTGGGCGATTACTACATTCAAGGTAGGTTCTAGTGCTTGTGATGTGATGGAGACCTCATTGGAATTACCGCTTGTACCTCCAGCATTAGAAGCAGAGACTACATAATAATAAGTCGTACCATTGACGATATTAGGATCAGCATAGGTTGTCAATGTTACACTTGCAGAAAGAACGGAGTAGGGGCCACCAGCGGTTGTGGAGCGTTTTACCTGATAACTGGTTGCTCCTGCCGCTGTGTTCCAAGTCAATGTATTCTGCCCGATTCCAGATTGGCCTGCCAGTATCGGTGCTGTTGGCAATACTGCTTGTGGTGTAGCCGATGATTGAGTAGAGTTGGCACTTTCAGCGCCAGTAATCATTGCCGAAATCACATAATAATAAGACGTGCCATTGACTGCAGATATGTCGGTATATGTAGCAGTAGTTACACCAGACGCTATGACTGAATAAGGACCATTTGAAGTTGTAGAACGCTTAACAGAATAACTTGTAACACCCGGAATTGGGTTCCAAACAAGATTTACTTGTGAATCATCTGCGGTTGCGAGTAATCCAGTTGGAACTTGTGGTTGCGTGTCGTCCTGTTCTGCGTACCACTCGCTATCCATACGGTACATACCGTTGCCAGGCGCTTGGAATTTATATACCCCTGGAGGTAAATGTTGAGCAAACTTCTGAGATTGATTTTGTGTAATAGCCGAAGTAGGAACAGAATAAATTGAGGTCACATCTGTGTAAGTAGAACCCTCTTTTTTCAAAATTTTTAAGGTGTTGTAGTCGGCTGCCCAAGTTGTTGTTCCATATCGCCATAAATTAACAGTAACAGGAAGCTCAATTTCAACATAATCGGTTTGGTAAAAATAGAACACCTGATTAGTTATCCAATCATTAATTGTTGTTCCATCAAATAACCCTGCCCCCGTTTGGCCCAGATAGTTGTTATAACTAACAATTACCGGATCAACTTTTGCCCCAGTTGCTTGAGATGGAGGATAGTCAGCAGCTAGAGCTGAGAAAGCCGGAATCATTAAAAATATAATTACTGCGAACAATATAACTGACAAACTTTTTCTCAATCAAATCTCTCCCTTATTAACCAATTTTATATATAAATTCAAAACATAGATTACAATATATTCCATGTATTGTCAAAACTTATATTCCCTTTTATTGTAATTAAAGGATCCAAAACTGTAACGATTTTGTAAAACAAACCACTTCGGTTAAGGGAGTTGCTTAGTAATCCCCAGCGCTTGGGATTATGGTCAGAAAAATTTTGCCTACTACTGAAACCCTTGAGGTCCGTTCCGCGATTAAACCTCTGTTAACCAGAATAAATCCATACCCGCCATTTCCTTACCCAAACCTTTAATTGCATGAAATTTCTATTCCTTCTTTTCTGCCACCGCTTTATAGCACTCTGTCCCCTCTAAGTAAGCCTTGACTGCTGCTGCTTTGAATTCTTTCGTATACTATTGAAATACTTGTTCCTTTTTAGCCATAAAAAATCCCCTCAAAGCTCACTCGTTCCCTTCATGTTAACATGAAGATTTTTTTGAGTGTCTACTTAAAGGGAAAAATACCAAACACCGCAAGGATGTTTGGTTTCCATATTGATCTATGATCCTACCAAATGCCACCTCTGCTTCTCATCCCAAATTCCAAGCCTCATGAATTTTGGGAACATCCGAGATCAGCTGTTGGGTGTACTTATGCTGGGGATTCAGAATCACCTTCTCCGCATTGCCGCTTTCCACGATTTTACCTTTCTCCATAATATAAATAGTGTCACTTACGTAATAAGCCAGTCCGACGTCGTGGGTAATGAAAATGATCGTCATATTGTTTTCATTACGCAGCTTCATCAGCATATCGAGAATCGTGGAGCGGGAACAAGCGTCCACCATCGATGTGGGTTCGTCGGCGATTAACACTTTGGGATGCATCATGAAAATCCTGGCGATCATGAGACGCTGCATTTGACCCCCTGAGAGCTCAAACGGATATTTATTATACAATTCCTCAAATTTCAGATTGACGAAGGAACAAGCCTCTTTCATTTTCAAAAATTGCTCATCCTTCGATAGCTTTAACCCCTGCAATTTGATACAGTCCATTAATAATTTATCGACTTTATGAAAAATATTGAAGGAAGAGAACGGATCCTGGAAAATCGCCTGGATGTCTTTCCAATACTCTTTCCTGTCCCTGTGGCTTTTAAGCTTTCTTGGCTTGCCTTTATATTCGATTTCACCGTTGGTTTCCTTCAACAGACCCATAATCACCTTGGCCAATGTCGTTTTCCCGCTGCCGCTTTCCCCAACGATGGAAATAATTTCACCTTCATGGAATTTAAAGCTGACGTCATTGACAGCCGTTGTCTTGTTTAATCCGTAGCCAAACACCTTGCTCATATGGGTGCCACTGATCAGGACCTTATTCCGAATCATTATGCGATCACTCCCTTGACTTCCTGCTCGTCTTCATACCACTTGCGCAAAGTCTTGGCATCATATATACAACGATAAATCCGCTCATCCACGATTTTATTGTCAATCTTGCCTTCTTTGCATTCTCTTGTTGCGTAAGAGCAGCGTTCAGCGAACCGGCAGCCTGGGGGCACATTTTTCAGATTCGGCGGTGCTCCTGGAATCGCTTCAAGCTTATGACCCTTCATGCCCTCTTCAGGAACGATGATCGAGCCCATCAGCTTTTTCGTATAGGGATGCAAAGGATCGAACACCATTTGCTTGGCTGTACCTCTCTCAACGATTTCTCCAGCGTACATCACAACAATATCGTCCGTCACATGATACAACAAGGGCAATTCATGGGTGATGAACACGAGAGATCGAATAAACTTTTTGTCCAACAAGTCCTTCATCAACTTGATGACGGCCTTCTGTGACGTTACATCAAGCGCTGAGGTCGGTTCGTCGGCAATGAGCACCTTCGGATTGAGAATCGATGAAATAGCGATGACGGTTCTTTGCTTCATGCCACCTGACAATTCATTGGGATACGAATTCAACACCTTGGACGTCAGATTCAAGGTTTCGAATCGTTCAGCAGCCATGTCCCAAACCTGCTTCTTGGATAATTCCGGCCGATGCACCTTCATCATATCTTCAATGAAACGAATAATCTTAAGTGTAGGATTCAACGCATTCATAGCAGCTTGGGGGATATAAGCGATTTCTCTTCCCAATACCTGTGTCCGCAGCTGGCTTGTGTTCAGCTTTGTAATGTCGGTTCCATCGATAATAATCGAGCCGCTGTTATAGTTAAGCGGTGGCAAATACATACCCATCAAGCTTAAGGCCAAGGTCGATTTACCGCACCCTGACTCCCCGGCGATTCCCAGTGTTTTACCATCCTCCAGCACGAAGTCAACTCCGTCAACCGCATACACATTTTCTTTAAGCCGGGTTTTATAATAGGTTTTGAGACCCTTTACCTCCAGAATATTGTTATTCATGGCCCGTCAGCTCCTTATCTTGGGATTGAAAATTTCGTCCATCCCTGTATTCATCATAAAAAGCGAAAAGGTAATGATCGCAATGGAAAAAGCAGCCGGGATGAACGCCCACCAGGCTCCAGCCACCGGAGCTTCAAAGGTCAATGCCCAGTTCATGATGATCCCAAGCGAAATCGTATTGTAGGGTCCGAGTCCCAGCATGGAGATGGAAGCCTCCGACAAAATCCCGGATGCCGTCTGTAGGACGAAAGCCATCACCACATAAGATGCGATATAAGGAAGAATTTCAAAAATGATAATCCGCGGTGTGCTATGACCGGAAATTTTGGCTATATTCACATGATCCCTATTTCTTAATGAGCTGGTTTGCGCACGAACTGCTCTAGCTGTCCAGGGCCAGCTCGTAATCCCGATAATGATTGCGGTGACCAGCGAGCTTCGTGAATTGATGCTTACGGAAATCAGGATCAATATAATAAAAGAAGGAATTACGATAAAAATATTGGTGACAGCTGTGAGGATATTATCAACCAAACCACCGATATACCCCGCTAGCAATCCCATAATCAGCCCAATTACCGTAGCGCAGATACCGGCGATCAGACCCACACGTACAGAGGTCCGAATACCGTACATGAGCTCCAGAAATAAATCTCGCCCAAAATTATCCGAGCCAAGGAGCAGCTTGGAATCCGGAGGCTGGAAAGCCATAGCCATCATTTCCAACGGATCGTTTCTGTTGATTAAGGGATAGATGAGGACCAGAGCAAGCATCAACAGCAGGGCACTGGTGCCAAAAACAAACTTAGGCGACTTCAACAATATTTTCACAGAATGATTCATCTTAATTTTCCTCCATTTGAGCCGCCTTGATTCTGGGGTCAACAATACCATACACGATCTCTATCAGGAAGTTCGCCACCAGGACCGTAAAGGCAATAATTAAGGTACAGCCGGAAATTAACGGATAATCCAATTGCCGGATCGCAGTAAACAGCCAGGTTCCAATGCCCGGATAGCTGAACACAATTTCACAAATCAATGATCCGCCGACCATCGTTCCTATCGACAGAGCCAATCCGGTTATTTGGGGCAGCATCGCATTCTTGAATACATATTGGGCGATTTTGGAATCGCGAATGCCTAATAATTTGCTATAAAGGACATAATCAGCATTCAACTCATAAATGGACATTTCTCTCATACCTATTGCTTGACCGCCAATGGTAACCAATACAATCGACAGAAAAGGAAGCGTGTGATGTCGAATCACGGAGCCGATAAAATCCCAGCTCAACCGAGGGATCATCTGGAAATCATATCCTCCCGATAAAGGAAACCATTTGAGATTAAGTGCAAAAACATAGAGCATAATGATGGCCAGCGTAAAGAAAGGAATCGAGTTGACAAACAGCGCGATCGGAAAGAGTGCTTTGTCGAAAACGCCTTTTTTATAAGCTGCAACAGCTCCAAGAATATTGCCGATAATCCATCCAGTCAGGATCGCCGGAAGCTGAAGTGCCAAGGTCCATGGAATGGCGGATGCCAAAATATCGGTTACTTTTTTCGGATAAAGTCCAAACGAGGTGCCCAAATTACCGGTAAGCAGATTTTTAACATAAATCAGAAACTGTGTACCCAGAGGCTTATCGATGCCGAACTCAATCGTAAAGGTTTCATATACCTTTTTGATGCTGTCACTGTCCGTCATGCCCTGCGTCATTTGTGAGGCGATGCTGCTGATCGGGTTTCCCTGTACTAGTCTTGGCAAAACAAAATTCAACGTAACCGCGATAACCAGGGTAAGAAAATACCAGAAAAACTTATTGATAAAATACTTGGTGTAAGCGTTCACATTTTACACGCTCCTCAGCAGATGTTATTCATATAGGGATCGGTTAGAAAGAAGCCTATATTCGGGTTGTTCAACCAAATATAGGCCCCCAGTTTTATGATGTTGCCACAAACCTATTCAACGATTAGTTGTGAATTTGATACAGCGCTTTGATACCGGCCCCGTCGATCGCGATTTGCGGAGGAATGTTAGAACCATCCCCTTGGGAAGGGAATCCTTTCCATATCGATTCGTTAACGGTATGGAATACCCACGGTCTGTACATCAAAGGAATCGATGGAATGTCTTTGAGCCAGATCTTGGTAAGCTCCGTATACAGAGCCTTGACTTGAGCCTCATCCGAGATCGTTGGGATTTTGTCGATAATTTGATCCGCCTGTTCGTTTTTATAACGTCCCCAGTTCCAGAACGCCATTTCGCCAGCTGCTGCTACACCTTTGGAATACATAATCGTTCTTGCACGGTTCCACGGTTGGCTCGGGCTGATTCCACCCGCTGGTGTATTCATGATAATATCGAATTTACCCGTTTGCAGATCGTTATTCCACACAGGCTGTTCCGGGAATTTGGTTCTAATTTCAATACCAATCGCTTTCGCATTTTGCGCGACAATCTCGAGCGATGCGTTCCAGTCCGACCAGCCGTAAGGACACTCCACATCGTACGGTCCAAGTCGGGTTCCGTCTAGTACACGAATGCCGTCCGCACCTTTTTTGGCGCCGATTTTATCCAGCAGCGCATTCGCCCCAGCTACATCCGTTGTCCATTGGAGTGACTTGATCGCGTCCTGATCGACATATTTCTTCTCGGCATCCGAATCCAATGTGATCGATGGCTTCATGGCAGAAGAATAACCACTCATCGCCAGATCGGATACCTTTTTATAGTCGATTGCCATCGCAATGGCTTTTCTTACATCCACATTGTCGAGACCTTTTTTCGACATATTGAAGAAAATCGAAGGTATCGAGCCCGGCAAATAATAAGGAGCATCCTTCATGTAGGTTTTGACGGGAGCCCCATCCTTCCACATGTTCCAAACCTGAGGAATGAACTGCTGGGATACGTCAACCTGACCGCTTTTGAAAGCCAGATCGCCTGCAGCATTATCCTTGTAAATCACGTGAGTGATATACTTCGGTGCAGCCAGCTTTCCGCCGAACAGCGCCTTACCCCAGTAATTATCGTCTCTGGCAACAGTGATCTTCTGGTCGTTGTAGAAATACATTTTATAAGGTCCGGTACCTACAGGGCTTGCATTGAATTCTTTCCGGATCGTTGCCAGATCATTATTCGATTTCTTTTCAATCTCCTCCCAGATATGCTTAGGCAGCATCGGGATCAGATCAATACTGTCCAGTACCGTAAGCTTGTTAGGATTGTCTTTCTTTAGCTTAATATTGAAAGCATTCGGACCGTCGGCAGTAACGTCCTCCAAGAATGTCCAAAAGCTGCTCCAGTTCACCTGATACTTCTTGCCAAGCATATACGTATAGACAGCGTCATCGGAGGTAAATGGCTTCCCGTCGCTCCACTTGGCATCCTTATTCAACTCGACCTTCATCGTAAAATCATCCGTCCAGCTATATTTGGTTCCAAGCAAGGGCTCGAGCTTGCCATCAAGCATGTTGATCATAAACAAGGTTTCGTAGATCAGTTCCCGGGAGTTGCCGTAGTTGATCGGAAAGGCAGGATTACCGCTCAATAAATTGAAGTTGGTTGGCGCCCCCCATTGCAGACCATTAATGTACAAAGTCTCATTTCTTGGCGTTTCCTTGGCATCCCCGCTTGGAGCAGCTGCTGCAGGCGCAGGTGGTGTGACCGCCGGTGTTGCGGGTTTAGCGGGTTCCTGCTTGACAGGCTGGTTCGTAGCCGCTGGTGGTGGTGTGACCGAACTACAGCCTACCAATAGAGCTGGCGTGAGTACGAATGCACAGATCAAGCTGGACATTTTGTTGAGCCTCATTGTTTTCCCCTCCGTACCTAAGTTTTGAAAGCGCTGTTAATTCCAAATATGATTTTTAATGTCATATTATTGCTTTCTCTGTTATTGTACGTGACCCCTCCAACCTGGTATAGGACACAAACTAAAGGAGTTTGGTTTGTTTTTTCAATGAAATTGTTCATTAATTCGAGCGGGCTTGAATGGATATTTCCCCTCATGTAAGCTCGTTTCGATATTCGGTTGGCGTACAATGATAATTTTTGCGGAATACTTGTGTAAAATGACGAAGATCGTCGTAGCCAACGAGTCTGGCGACATCCGTGACTCTTAGACCCCGATTAGCCAGCAGCTCCTTGGCTCTTTCCATTCGCAGCTGTGTCACGTAATCCTTGTAGCCGATTCCTGTCTTTTGTTTAAACAGCTGGCTAAAATAAATCGGATTTAAATAGACAATGGAGGCTACTTTTTCAAGTGATAATGTATCCTGAAAGTGCCCACGAATATATTGAAGGGCAATAGTGATGGTCTCATCGTTTTTGCTTGCTGGCACGTCTTTCTTCAAGGCTGAGAATCCGGTTAGCTGCAGGTTTTTAATTTCGTCGGGAATGGAATGAAAATCGGTCAGCAGCCGACTGACAACCATCTGATAGGGGACCTTTAAGCATTGATCAAGATGCTTTCTTGCACCCTCTTCAAATGAGCAGATTCCCGTATCCTCCCGCAGCGTCACGACTCCCACCAGGATATTGCCTTCCAGGCTGACGATAAAGCCGTTACCATTCATTTCAAACCATTCGGACAATACATTTTCGATCACAAAATGCTTTAAAGATATATCCTGATTCGTATCCAATTGAACAAATACAAGATGAAAACGAGGATGGCTTTCAACAAATCGCGATACGTCAAATCTGCCGATATCCAGCCCTCGTACCCAGCGGCGAAATACAGCCTCCCTCAAATAGTTCAAATTTAAATGAATCAAATCCTTTTCCGATAAATCTCTCATTTCTTCTATCCATTCGTTTTCCAGCATAGAGATAATCTTGATCAACGGCTCCTTGCCGACCGGTTTCACCACATAATCCTTGACCCCTAAGCGCAGTGCTTCCTGGGCGTACGCAAACTTGGAATGGGCCGATATAATTACCACTTTGGTGCTTAGGTGTGATTCCCGCAGGGCAGCCAGCAGCTCCAACCCATCCATAGCCGGCATCATAATATCAAGCAGCAGGATATGAATACGTTCACTCAGCAGCACAATGATCGCTTCCTGGCAGGACTCTGCAGTCATAACATTCATATGAGGGTACGCCTTGTCGAGCGTCCTCTTAAATCCATCACGAATCGATCTTTCATCATCCACAACAAGTATATTCATAATGCCCCTCCACTCCTAACAGGATCATGAACCATCGAAGAAACAGGAATATCTCTCGGGAGAGTAATCGTAATGGTAGTACCGCTACCTTGTTCGCTTGTGATTTGCAGACCGTATAAGGCTCCGAATTTCAGCACAAGCCTGCGATGCACGTTCACCAAGCCGATGCCGGCACTAGCCGTTCCGACCGGATTGGCTTGTTCCATAATCCGATAGTTTTTCTCTTCCTCCTCGAAGTGATGCAATTCAAGCAGCATGACTTTTTCTAGTGTTTTTTGAAGATCGACGAGCTTGGGATAGGATATGCCGCTCCCGTTGTCTTGTATACGTATTTGTAAGTCTTGTTCGCCAATTTCCATATGGACAGATATCAAACCCGATCGATCTAATTTCGATAGGCCGTGGACTACGGCATTTTCAATCAACGGCTGGAGCGTCATTTTCGGAATTTGAACCTGCAGCCACTCATCAGGAATATTCAGATCAATTTGCAAACGTCCGCCCGAGCGGGCTTGAATGATGTGCAAATAATTGTGGGTTTGGTCCAATTCTTCCTGCAAAGTGACGTCTGAATGATGCCATTCGCTGCTGTAGCGAAACATTTTCGAAAGCGCCAATATGACATCCCCTAATTTATCATTTTTCCTATCATCCAGCTCCCAATAAATCATATCCAACGTGTTATATAAAAAATGGGGATTTACCTGAGATTGCAGCGCATAGAGCTGAGCATTTTTTTCACTGGCTGTCACAATACGCACCCTGTCAACGAGTTGCTTGATTCGACTGACCATTTGATTAAAATTCGCTACCAAATAATTCATTTCTTCAAAGGAACGTATTTCGACAATTGTATTTAATTGGCCCCGCTCCAGCGCCTTCATCTCACGAACCAGTCGAATAATAGGAGCTGAAATGGACCGCGACATGATCGTTGCCAAGATGACCGCGGCCAATAGCAAAAAGCAGAGAACGATAAGAAAGTAACGATTCGCCTCCTGCAGCTGCACCTGAAAATTAGATTTGGGTGTGACACTGACAATCGACCATTTCAAATTGGACTGCTCCTCCATGACGATCAAATGCTCCGGGTCTGTATCAACCTGCTTGGACATTCGCACTGCTTCCCTGTCACTGAGCAAAAGATCGATTTCGGGAAATTGCTCACTGCTTCGCCCGGACTCAGCCAATATTTCGTTTTTATTCGGCATCCCTGGATAGCGCGTATCGGCCGGCTTCATGATGAAGGCCAGACTGCCTGCTCCCATATGAAGATTGCTCAAGGTCGAAAGTATAGGACGAGGACTGGCTTCAATAAGCAGAACTCCGATAGGCTCGCGTGAATACAGGTCATAAATCAGTCTACCAAACGAAAAGACCGGCTGGTCTTGCACGGTCAATGTTGGTTGCTTCATACCAAACCACAGCAGCTCGCCCTGAGAATGCCGGATTTCATCATACCAGGTACTTTCCAAGGGATTTGTCACATAAGGGTGAGTTGCCGCTTCGTAGCTGTACACCTTTCCCCAATTGGTAATGATATGAATGCCAACAAGATCATTCCTGCTGTAAAATGCCGCTTCCAGCAAATTAATAATCGTTCGGTTGTTGATCAGCTGCAGGGCTGGGGTCGTTTCGTCCTCTGCAAGAACCCGCTGCACATCAGAGCTCGCTGTAATTGATTTGGACAAGCTGTTGTAGCCCTGTGCCAGCAAATTGAAATTATCAGCAGCTTGAGATACATTTTTCCTGGCGATCTCAGCAATTCTCAAGCTCATTTGATTCGTGCTATATGTATAAAAAATGCTAGCCAATAATAGGACAAGAAACAGCGTTGAGAAGAGGAACCAAATGAACAATCTTACGCTGATGGTGTTCCAGCGAAATTTTTTCAATGAAAGGCCCTCCCTAAAA
>NZ_JAOQIO010000123.1:0-72604 GCF_025567575.1 Paenibacillus baimaensis
CGTAGAAAACTTACTTCGTAAGCATCCGCTTTGTTTTCGTAGAAAACTTACTTCGTAAGCATCTGCTTTGTTTTTGGAGAAAACACGCTTCGGTAGCACAAGCTCTGTGTCATTTTCGTTTCGTGTTGAGCTCCCATGAAACCTGATGTTCTTTGGCCACATCTTCAGGCTTCACATGCTGCACAAAAAGATTTTGCAGCTGATCCAAATGGGTTTGAGCAACAGCTGGAGCGATCACATTGTCAAAATTCATTTCCCCGCCTTTAATATCCTTAAACATATTCAAGGTTTCTATCTGCAATTGAGAGTAGCTGGTTGCTTTAAAGTCGCCCTTCACCTTTTGACTTAGGCCTACCGCCGCGTTCATCTTGAAAGCTACTGTCGGATAATTCAACATGAGATATTTCAAAAATTGTTTACTTTCCTCCAAATGTTTGCTTTTGGCAGATAATGTATACGCGGTTCCAGGTGCAATCATGAAATCATTCGGATCGCCCTGCCCCTCAACAGTAGGAAACTTCATGAATCCTACTTTTTCCTTATCTGGCCAGGTTTCAATCTTGGGAACCTCCCAGGTTCCTATGTAATACATCGCAGCCCTGCCAGTTCGAAATAAATTGGAGGCCGTTAAAGAATCGACGGACGTTGCTCCTTCATCAAATGCACCTGCCTGAATCAAATTTTGCAGCATCAGAACGGCATGGACAAAGACCGGATCATTAAAATTCCTTTTGTTATTAATGATATCCTGCAGAAAGCCGGGACCACTATTAAGCCGCTGAAGAATATTCATAAAAAGAAAGGAAGTTGTCCAACGATCCTTGGCACCGATGGCTATCGGAGTGACGCCTTTGGCTCTAAGCTGCTTGGTGACCTCGATTAATTCTTCGAAGGTTTTGGGAAAGCTCAATCCTGCTTTCGCGAATATATCCTTATTATAAAAGATTCCAGCAATGTTCAGATTATATGGTAGCGCATACACTTTTCCATCAAACGTATAATAGTTGAGCACACCGCCTTGGAATGTCGCTTTTAATTCACCCTCCAGGATATCGTCTAAAGGGGCGAGCACACCGCTGTCAACAAACGGTTTCATTTGGGCTCCTGGATTTACCATCGTAATATCGGCTACTTCACCGGATGCGGCTTGTGCTTTAAGCTTGTTTTTCTGTTGTTCGGTATTCAGACGATCAAATTCAATTGTAATATTGGGGTGAATTTGCATATAATCATTGACAATTTTTTCTTCAATTAAATAGGAAGGGGAATTTTTATCTGACTGAAGGGTTTGGAGTGACAGGGTAATTCCACCGTGGTCAGACCTACGGTCGGCTCCAAATCCTTGACCGATTGAAGAAGCATCATATTTATTTGCGCAAGCAGCAACTATGCTTATCAGGGATACCGCCAGAAACACACCCAAATATTTAGTGCTGTACATTCTTCAACTCCCCCTGTAAGTTCAGTTTGATTTCATTCTAAGCTCCTATCAGCAGCATGGTATAGACATAAAAATAAAGAATTTATGTTTGATTTTTCAAGGTTATACTACAATGAGAGAAGCATTCAACTCTTCCTTATTATACAAGATCTATCTCTAAAAAATATGCTATTTTTTCCTGTATTTTACATACAGATATATGCAATGTAAAAGCCCCCAGTGTCCCCAGAGGCTTTTACATTGCATATATGATTACAAACAACTGCGAGTAATGATGACCAATAGAATGAATAATACCAATATTGCGCCTGTGCTCGTGCGAATACCGCCAACAACCGGACCAACTCCACAACCTGCTCCTGCTACCAAACCCATTGATTTCATCCTCCCCTCATACAGTTCTTAGTTATGGTATGTAGGTGGGAGTTGTAAAGATTGGGCGTACAAGCAGAATAGGTATTATATGGATAGGAAAGAAGCAGCGTTAATATGTGATTTTTACTGTTCGTGTCGCATCCAAATAATCGACTTTTGCACCCAGCACCTCCGCCAGCAGACGAACCGGTACCATGGTGCTTTCCCCGATCAGCTTTGCCGGAGTGTCTGTTTTCCAGGTTACCCCGTTAATCTCATACTCATTGGTAGTCGTATACAAGGTGACTTTCAAACCCTTCTTTGTATAAACAGCTGCACGCAGCTGTTCATTCCACTCTACGGATGCCCCAAGAGCTGCAGCCAGATCACGAATATATAAATAAGAAGAGCCTTCTACAATAGCAGGAGACAGATTCATCGGAAAATCAATACCATCGATCTGATAGCTGCTGGCATTCAGCCCAAAGCTTGCTGTGTGAGAAATAGGGTTCAGCGTGAGATAGCTCTGCCTGTATACGGTCGCGTTCTGGTGCAGCTTCTTCTTGCCGATCTGGTCGGCAGGCTCCGTTGAAAAATCCCATTCCTTGACTTCCGTCTTCGTGCTGCCATCACGATGAGTCACTTGAAGGTTAATCTTCACGTGATAGGCCGTATCGAACTGAAGCGGTTGGCGAGGTAAAACAATCACTCCGTTTGTCAAATCACTATCGTTATCCGGTGTATTTGTTAGCAGATCAACCGGTTTTTTGCTGCTGTCCAGCAGCTCCGCGCTTAGAAGCTTAACCTTCTTCACCTCTGATCCGTAATATTGTGCCATAATCGGATAGCCAACAGGATACGTTTGATTAGAATGAATACGCAAGGGATCCGGCTGCTCATCGCCTTTAAACGAGGTCGGCACATACCGATCCCCTTCAACCGGTGATACGACAAGCTTGTCAGGTGTATCCGATTCCGAACTAAATTCTATAATCGTATAATCGCCTACCTTGCCAACCCCCACCTCTTTGATATAAGGGTTCAAAAACGGGTCCCGGTGGTAAGGAGCGTCAAATAATACATCGATGACTTGACTGATAGACCCGGAATAAAAGGCAGCATCTTCTCCTACTCCTGATGTGTAACCAAAGTAAGCGCCGCGCTCTAATGGAGATTTACCAAAAAATCCTTTTTTGTTCGGGTTCTCCTCATGCAGGCTTTCCATGCTATCCGGGCTTTGCTGAATTTTATTGGCATCCAAATACTTGGCATGCGCTGTAGCACTGGCATTCAGACGACCGTTCATCTTGACGGTGGGTAATCCATAGAGCAGCCTGTAATCATTAAGAGCTGCAAATCCGTCCAGCTGTTCCGGGTTGGCGGCAGTAAAGTCGCTAATCGCGTCCTGAGCCACTGTAAAGGACCATGATGCCTCAACAGGCTCATACCCTCTATAACTAATCGACATACGCACATTTTGCAAACCCGGCTTCAAACTATAGTCGGGAGTATAAGTGAACGTACCTTTCTCTTTATCATAAGAGGCAGTCACAGGTTCACCATTCAGATACATGGTGTAAGCGGGATTGGCAGTCATGGTCGTTTTAAAATAAAAGGTAATCGTAGGCTTGGTCACTCCTACAATCTCCTGGGGAGCCACCTCATAGCCGTAAGAAGCAGCAGCATCAACCTGTCGCGGTGGAAACACCAGACTGGCACAGCCAATGAACAGAACCAGAGAGAGCAGCAGCATATATTTGACAAGACTCGTTTGCGATTTCAATGGACAACTCCTCCTTCAGTGTGTCTATATGGATTCGACATGTTATCCGTTATTCTAATCCAATTCGGCAGGCACAAAAAGATTCCTTCATTTAAATATTCCCAGTGGACGTTGTGATTTATCTTGCTGCATAACAAATAAACATTCCACTGCAAGCCATAAAGCGCTGCAGCAGAATGTTATTGGATGTAAGGACCGTAAAGCCACAATTGCTTGCTTTAATGCTTTGATCTTAAATCAAGGTTACGTTATCACGGCTGTTCCGTGTGCGGGCAGGTGTTTTGCGTTTTTCAATCAATCGGTTAATGGCATCGATATACGCTCTTGCACTAGCTTCAAGAATATCTGTACTGACCCCGCGGCCCTGAACCGAGTAATCTCCCTGACGCATCAGTACGTGAACCTCGCCCAGTGCATCCTTACCTTGAGTAACAGATTTGATTGAATAATCTTCCAATTCAACCTCTTCCTTGGTTACCTTATCAATAGCCTTGTAGATCGCATCAACCGATCCATTGCCAACAGCTGCCTCTTCCACAGCGCCGCCATCCAAGGTAGTGACACGGATAGTTGCCGTAGGCACGGATTGATTGCCATAAGATAGCTGCAGGTTATCCAGAGCGAATACCTCCGGTGTTTCGATCAGCTTTTCTTCGATCAACGCACGGATATCTTCGTCTGAAACTTCCTTTTTCTTGTCGGCTAAATCTTTGAATTTGGAAAATGCAGTATTCACTTGTTCATCCGACAGCTCATACCCGATATCGATCAGTTTTTCACGGAACGCATGACGACCGGAATGTTTGCCCAACACGAGTGTGCTTTCTTTCAGACCGATCATTTCCGGAGACATGATCTCGTAGGTTGTCTTTTCCTTCAACATGCCATCCTGATGAATACCCGATTCGTGAGCAAAGGCATTAGCCCCTACTATCGCTTTGTTACCAGGTACGACCATACCTGTCAGCTTGCTGACCAGACGGCTGGTACGGGCAATTTCACCAAGCACCAATGAAGTTTTGGCTTGAAAGAAGTCCTGGCGTGTTTCCAATGCCATAGCCACTTCCTCCAGCGAGGTATTACCGGCACGTTCTCCGATACCATTGATCGTTCCTTCAATTTGATCGGCACCATTCAGTACGGCTGCGAGCGCATTGGCGGTAGCCATCCCCAAATCGTCATGGCAATGTGCACTCAATTGAATCTTTTCAATATCCTGCACATTTTCCTTTAACACTTTAAAAATGTTGCCGAACTCACTCGGATTCAAATAGCCTACCGTGTCTGGAATATTAACGACCGTTGCACCCGCACGAATGGCCATTGCTGTGACTTCACACAGGAAGTCAAGCTCTGTACGACCCGCATCCTCAGGTGAGAACTCAATTTTGTCAAAATACTTCTTGGCATAACGGATGGCCTTATCTGCCGTCTCCAGCATCTGCTCCTTGCTCATCTTCAGCTTATACTTGCGATGGATGGGGGACGAAGCCAAAAACAAGTGAAGACAAGGGTCCTGAGCACCCTTAAGCGCCTCACGCACGGCATCTATGTCCTGCTCACGGGAACGGGCCAGACCGATAACTGATGCATTCTTGATCGCACGAGCTACCGCGTTCACACCCGCCAAGTCACCGGGAGATGCCGCGGGAAATCCAGCTTCAATCCGGTCGACACCCAGCCTTTCCAGCTGCAATGCGATCTCCAGCTTCTCCTGCATGTTCAGGTTCACGCCTGGGGATTGCTCTCCATCTCTCAGCGTCGTATCGAATATATAAATTTTTCTCATGGGTGGTCACCTCCTAAGAATTTTGCTTCGGCAAAATTTACTTCGTAAGCATTACTGAGTTCTCGTAGAAAACTAACTTCGTAAGCATTGCTGAATTTTCGAAGAAAATTTACTTCGCCTTTAAGCAGAAAAAGGTACGGCTCGAAGCTGAGAAAACCGGTGGAGTTACCGCCGCGAGCATTCCCATTATCTTCAAGCCGACCTCAGTTATCTGTATATGCCAATCAACGAACGAGACTTACTTTTTAATCCAGTGCATCAATTCACGCAATTGTGAACCAACTTTTTCAATCGGATGTTCGGACTCGATACGACGAGTTGCTGTCAGGAACGAACGACCGGATTGGTTTTCCAAGATGAAATCGCGAGCAAATTTACCTTGTTGGATGTCAGTCAGTACACGCTTCATTTCTTTTTTGGTTTCATCTGTCACAATACGAGGTCCGGAAACATAGTCACCATACTCAGCTGTGTTGGAGATGGAATGTCTCATTGTAGCCATTCCGCCTTCATACATCAAGTCAACGATCAGCTTCAACTCGTGCAAGCACTCGAAGTAAGCAATCTCAGGCTCGTAGCCAGCTTCCACCAGCGTTTCAAAACCAGCTTTAACCAATGCAGTAGTACCACCACAAAGCACAACTTGCTCACCGAACAGATCCGTTTCAGTTTCTTCACGGAATGTAGTTTCGATCAAGCCTGCGCGTGTGCAGCCAATACCTTTTGCGTAAGCCAAACCAAGATCTTTGGCTTTACCGGAAGCATCTTGATAAACTGCGATTAATCCAGGTACGCCAAAGCCCTCTACGTATACACGGCGAACCATGTGACCCGGGGATTTAGGTGCAACCATGAATACATCTTTATCAGCTGAAGGAACAATTTGTCCAAAATGAATGTTGAAACCGTGTGAGAACACGAGTGCTGCGCCTTTTTTCAGGTTAGGCTCAATTTCATTGTTGTAAGTGCTAGCTTGTGTTTCATCCGGCAAAAGGATTTGTACAACATCTGCCAATTTAGTAGCTTCGGCAACTGTAAATACTTCAAAGCCGTCGTTTTTCGCTTGATCAAACGATTTACCTGGACGAAGTCCGATAACAACTTTCAGACCGCTGTCACGCAGGTTTTGCGCTTGCGCGTGGCCTTGGCTTCCGTAACCGATGATTGCGATTGTTTTACCTTTTAGTGCGCCTAGATCAGCGTCTTTTTCATAATACATTGTAACTGCCATGGATATGATTGCCTCCTTTAATTTAAAACCCTGTGAGTGGGCGATCAAACGGACAACACGCTGCGAAGTTCACATTGTCCATAATCAAGTCATCCACTTGATCCCCCACTCACAAAGCTGTTTTCTTTGTTTTGTTTTGAACTACTTTTTGCTTGAACTACTTAACGATGCCGCGAACCATAGCCGTAACACCTGTTCTTGAAAGCTCACGAATACCGTAAGGCTTCAAAAGCTCAGCCATTGCTTCAATCTTAATCGCATCGCCTACTACCTGAATAATCAATGACGACGGGCTAATATCGACAACCGATGCACGGAACGTTTCGACTAATCCGAAAATTTCCGGACGCAAGCTTGGGTCTGCATTGACTTTGATCAAGGCAAGTTCGCGCGCAACCATCGGGTTGGAGCTCAAATCAATAACTTTAATGACATCAATCAGCTTATACAGCTGCTTGGATACTTGCTCTAAGGTTTTAGCGTCTCCGGTTGTCACAATAACCATGCGCGACAAGCCCTGTTCCTCGGCTTCCCCTACGGAGATGCTCTCAATGTTAAAGCCTCTGCGTCCGAACAAGCCGGACACCCGCTGCAGAACGCCAGGTTGGTTATTCACTAAAACGGATATCGTATGTTTGTGATTCATTCCGAATCCCCCATTATCATTTGATCTATCGTCGAGCCTTGTGTAACCATTGGATACACGTTCTCATCCCTGCGGACGAAAAATTCGACGAGTACCGGACCTGGGGTGTCCAGTGCTTCCTGCCACATGCGGCGAGCTTCTTCTTTATTCGTTGCTCTTAAGCCCTTAACGCCGTAAGCTTCAGCAAGCTTAACAAAATCAGGACTGCCTGCCAGATCAATATGGCTGAAACGATTGCCATGAATGATTTCCTGCCACTGGCGTACCATACCCAGCACCTGATTATTGATAACTACAATTTTAACAGGTATTTGGTTAATCGCACAAATCGCCAGCTCCTGCGAGCACATCTGCATACCGCCATCCCCATTAATGGAAACAACCATTCGATCCGGGTTAGCTACCTGAGCGCCAATCGCGGAGGGGAATCCGAAGCCCATCGTGCCCAAACCGCCGGAAGTGATCCATGAGCGCGGCTTGTTGAACTTATAATATTGGGCTGTCCACATTTGGTGCTGCCCTACATCTGTCGTAACAATCGCGTCACCGTTGGTTGTTTCATGAATCATTTCAATGACATACTGCGGCTTAAGCTCCGTGTCCGAATCAATATAGCGCAGTGGATGGTTAGCTTTGTCCGCCTGAACGTGCTCGATCCACGCAGCCGATTGTGATTTCTTCGCCTTCAGAAGCGCAAGCTGCAGTACCGCTTTGATATCACCCACTACAGGGATATGGGTCTCCACAATTTTACCGATCTCTGCAGGATCCACATCGATATGAACGATCTTCGCTTTTGGCGCAAATCCGTTAACCTTCATCGTTACCCGGTCATCGAATCTTGCACCGATTCCGATGAGCAAATCGCAATTTTGCAGCGCATGGTTAGCCGCGTATGTTCCGTGCATGCCCGGCATCCCCAACCATAATGGATTTGCGCTTGGAAAACCACCTAATCCGAGCAGTGTGGTCGTTACCGGAATTTGTGTTTTCTCGACAAACTCCAGCAATTCCTTGGACGCATCTGCGTACACGACACCGCCGCCTGCAAGAATCATCGGGCGCTCAGCTTCAGCAATCGCCTCCAGCATCCGGTCCACCTGCAGCTTGTTCGGCTGAACAGTTGGATGATAGCCGCGAATCTCTACTTTTTCCGGGTAGTAAAACGGCGCTTCTGCGTTGGATACATCTTTGGGAATATCAATCAATACTGGACCTCTACGACCTGTAGAAGCAATATGGAAAGCTTCTTTAATGACGCGAGGTAAATCCTTTACATCACGCACCAAATAGCTGTGTTTTGTAATCGGCAAGGTAATTCCTGTAATATCCGCTTCCTGGAAAGCATCCGTTCCAATCACAGCTGTAGATACATTACCTGTAATGACGACGAGCGGCACCGAGTCCATGTACGCTGTGGCAATTCCCGTGACCAGGTTCGTTGCTCCAGGTCCGGAAGTCGCGATACAGACCCCCACCTTGCCGGTAGAACGCGCATAGCCGTCAGCTGCATGTATAGCTCCTTGCTCATGACGGGTTAATAAATGCTTGAAATCAGGATTGCCGTGCATGGCATCATAAATATATAATACGGCTCCGCCGGGGTAACCAAAGACGCAATCCACTTCCTCCAGTAGCAGGCTGCGAAGCAGCATTTCCGATCCTGTAATTACATCCGGTTGAAGCAGTTCCTTGTGCAGCTGTTCTTTTGACTTTTTTGTTGTTTGAACGATCATGATTTGTCCTCCTCTCGTAAATTGAGAATACCTAAAAACCCCTTTCATCCCAAACGCCAAATAGAGCGCCTGAAGGGACGAAAGGGGTTCTAATCTTCCGTGGTACCACCCAGAGTTTGTTAAATGCCTCACAGCAAATAACCTTAGCAGGTACGCAGCAAATATATATAGCTGTTATACCTTCAGCACGATAACGTGTGCGATTCCGTTTTCCCCTAATAGCTATGCTCTTGAATCCAATGAACATACTTTTCAGGAAAACAGCTCCGAGGTGAGCTCGTACATAAGGGATTAATGGCATTGGTTTCAGCAAATCCGCTGCTCTCTGGATCATAAGGGCCCTTATAACTTCGTCCTCATCATTGCAGTTACATCTGTTGTACTTTTACAATATTATATGCCGAATCGTTGGCAGAGTCAAGAACTTATCAAACTTATCTCGAAAGTACGGTTATCAGGGGTTCATCCCTTACTATTTGGACTGACGGTCTCTTGGCGAAAGGTCCAGTAATAGTTAAAAATAAAATTGGAGAGAGGAACCGCCAGGACAACCATACATTGACCGAGCAAATAATTCCAGTGCAGCCAGTCGACAACCGTGTACATAATACCGCTATTGAGCAGCAATCCTGTCAAGGACACGACCACGTATTTCACGAACGGCTTCCAGCCCGATGGGGCATCCTGAAAGGTCCACCATTTGTTCAGTACATACGAAATGATCAGAACGAGTAAAAAACCAAGTGTGGAGCCCACTACCGGATTCAAATGGAACGCTTCAACTAGTACAAACAAAGCAGCAAAATGGATAAGTGTCCCCAACAAACCAACGACTCCATACTTCAACATCAATCGTTTCATAAAGCTTCGCTAACCTTAAAGCCTAATTCTGCCGGAGCAACTTCGCTGTTAATTTTTTGACTGACCAAATATCGCGGCCTTCCTTTTACCTCATTATAGATAGATGCGATATACTCGCCGATGATACCAAGTGAGATCATAATGACACTACCCACAACCAGCAGCAGTAAGATAACGGTTGTAAATCCGGTTACAGCGTCGCCGACAAATTTTTGGTACAAGGTTTGAACACCTAAAATAATAGCTCCAAGCAGAAAAACCAATCCAATCAAGCTGACAAAGCGTAATGGAATCGACGAAAAGGAAACAACGGCATTAACAGCCAGCTTCAGCAAGCTATGAAACGGCCATTGGGTTTTGCCACCGGCACGTTCTGCCACCTCGAATGGAATCTGTGCCTTATCATATCCCAGCCAAGCCGTCATACCGCGAAAGAACATGTTACGCTCTGGCATCTCCCGCCATGCTTGAATCACTTTTTGATCCAGAAGCTTGAAATCGGACGCACCGCGCAGATCGAATCCGGACAACCGATTAAGCACATTATAAAATATCGCAGAGCTGAGGGATTTGTTCAGTGATTCTCTCCCACGATCTACTTTGACACATTCCACGATGTCCTTACCGTCTTCACGCCACAATCGTATCATTTCGGCTAACAAGGCCGGAGGATGCTGCAAGTCCGAATCCATCACAATAACAGCTTGTCCTCTGGCATGCTCCAAGCCCGCGCACAAGGCAAGCTCCTTACCGAAATTACGGCTAAGACGCAGGCCCGTAAAATGATCTGAATGCTCACCCACCCAAGCTAACTGCTGCCAGGTAGCATCTTTGGAACCATCATCAACAACAATAATTTCATACGAATACGTAAGCTTCTTTAGTTCTTCTTCAATCAATAGCAAAGAACGAGCAATATGAACCGCTTCATTATAAACCGGGATCACCATAGATATTTCCGGAATAGGCTGATTCATCTTTTCCACCTCCCTCAACTGGACGAATAATTTTGTACAATCTCCACTTGCCTCCGAACTCCTTGTATAGCTGCGTCCATGAGGTGCCCTTCTCGTAAAAATTAAGGTAGGTTGCATTGTCAGCACTTAACGCCGAGCTTTTATCAGGCTTGGGACTTAGTATGAAATCGACACCGTTTTCTATAGGATGCTGCAGAGAATCTTTAAACATTAAATCACTCGTAATTAGAAATTTACTAGGCGCCTTGCTGTTCAGAATGATCGCATACGCGGAATAAGAATCCATCAGTATATTGTAGCCATCTAATTCGGTATCCAAATAATTAGCAATTTCTTTCTCAACCTGCTGACCCGCAGCATATTCCTTCGCATGCAGAAATTTATTCTCATCAGGCGCAATCACAGGGCTCATTAAAGCTTGTGTCAAAATATAGCCACTTGCGATCATGCCCACCAAGACGATACTATAATTGACCATCGATCGTTTAACGCGAGACAGCTCATAGGGCAGCCAGGCTACCGTAATCGGTAAAACGTACATAAAATAACGGAACCAGCCGTATGAGGTTCCCTTCATCAGCAGCAGAAATTGCAGCGCAAGAATCGAGGCAAACAAACAAGCGAGTACCAGAAAGTCCCACACCATCCACCTTCGATTCCATATTCTAAGCACCACAATACTCAATAATGGAAGGGAATAATACATCGTCTTCTTCGCTACGAAAATAAGACCGAGCAGCGGATTGCCCTGCATATCAAGGAACTGCTGGTCCGTTCCAAGTCCCTGAGCCTGCGCAACGTTGGAGTATTCTGAATTCAGAAAATAAAGCGCGTTGTCCATAATCAAGTAGTTCAGCCAAATCCAAATCAAGCCAGAATAAACCACAGGGGCAAGTATTAACGCCCAGGTTCCCTCAATCTGAAACAGTTTAAACTTGAGATTACGCTCAATTTGCGGCTCGACTCTCGGATCACTGGGTGGAATCCAGAATACGATTAAGATAACGGCCAAAGCCAAAGCAGCTCCAAGCGGCACAGCTTCATAACGGGTCCAAAAAGCAAGAGCCAACATGAAGCTGAGTCTAAACAAGCTGCCCACCCTTCGTCCGTGCATCCAATGACATAAGTGAATAACGGACGACATGATAAAATATATAAAGGGGGCATCGCTGAGCCCGTTAGCACCGAATAAAAATATAAAGGGATTACAACTGAAGCTTATACTCAATATAACGGCAAACCTGCGAGACAAACCAAACTCGACAGCAGCACGAGCTAGTAATACAGCTGTCATTCCGGCAAATACGCTGCTCATGATCACACCTGCCAATGCCGAAGAGGCAAGCTCAGGAAACCAGTGATAAGGAAGCAGCAGAAACAGTTCAATAACACTTGGCAGCGGATTCCATACAAATCCAATCGCACCCAAATGGGGGTCACGGCTGTACAATACATAAAAAGCATTGGCCACACGGCTCATGGAATCGGAATGCACATAACCGATAACGTGGCTAACATAGAAACCAGCCGAAAACTCTAACGTGAATAACAAGAGAAATAATACCCAATAAACACTTCGATGCATGACAGGCATTCTTCTATCCCCCATCCTGACTAGCGCTATTGGCTGAGAATGAACCAGGGGCAACTTTAGACAAGCCATGGGTCGTTTTCTCCCAATAGAATGGCTTTGTAATCAACTGCCATGCAGCCTTAACCGCAGCTAAACTCATGAGCACCCAATAAGCAGGTGTTAATAGTGCATATTTGACGAGACTGTAGGAGAAAATATTTTCCTTTCGCTTCTCTAAATCATGGATAACCCAATAAATACCAGCCACATTGCCAAATACGAATAAAAAGTTCCCAATTAAAAACTCAACAGAAGCCAGATAATAGATTGGCCCCGGGAAAAACTGCGGAATCCATTGTACCTTCCAAGCGTACCACATGATAATCATTACCCAGTAAAACGGATTTAAAAGTGGCAGCATCGGCGTTGCCAATACCATCACCTGAAAGCCCATAAACCCTTTAAGGCCCAGCTCTTTATACAGCCTAAATGGATTACGCATGTGAACAAGCCATGTCTGCATGTAGCCTTTGATCCAGCGCGAACGCTGCCGAATCCAGTTTCCAACGCGGCTGTTGGCTTCCTCCCAGGTTCGGGAATCTACGATAGCGGTCGTGTAACCTGATTTATAAAGGCGAATACCCAAATCAGCATCCTCTGTTACATTATAAGGATCCCATGCATTAATTTCCTTCAGAACCTTCATTTTAAAATGATTGGAGGTCCCTCCCAATGGAATCGGAATATCCAATTGCATAACACCAGGCAGCAGAAGCTCGAACCACATGCTGTATTCGTGAGTAAACCATCGGGTCAGCAAATTCTGATCGCTATTGAAATAGTTAAGTTTTGCTTGAATACAGGCACAATTATCTTCATTTTTGACAAAAGCAGCGTGCACCTTTTTAAGCTGGTCGGGGTCTGGACGATCCTCGGCATCATAAATAACAACATACTCGCCGCGTGCACGAATTAATCCATAATTGCAGGCTTTCGGCTTCGTTTTGGGCAAGCTGTGTGGCACTACAATCGTTGTATAATAAGGAGGCAGGTCCATTTCCTTCAAAAGCTCCTGGGCTTCCACATCGTCCTGCTCAATTAATAAACGAACGTCAAGCTTGGCTTTCGGGTAATCGATTTGCTCAATGTTGCTCAATAAGTGCGGAATCACTTGACTTTCCTTATACATGGGAACAAGAATGGTATAGACTGGAAGCGATCTTTCATCAATAGCATCAATTTCTTCCTTCGTGAACCTCATCTGAGCATTCTCGCGAGTACCAAACATAATAATCATAAATTTAAAAAGCGTCATGGAGAAATAAAAAATTTGCACAGCTATATTCATAACAATTAAAGTGTGAAACCAATCGATAACAAGACTTACAAGGAAGACAAAGACACAAATAACAGCTGTCGATATTTGAGCTTTCGTAAACGTGACATGGGCCGAATTCTGTGGCTGTTCATTAACCAGCTTTTGTGTGCTTTCGACCATCAATTCCGATTGATAGACTTCCTTCCAGAAAAACTCCATTTCATCTCGTGTTGCCAGCACCTGTTCAATAGGCAGACCAAGCAGTCCCTCAATCTCTGCACTAGCCTCATCGGACAATGGTCCACCTACAGCAACCAAAAATCGATTTAGATCTTTATTAATAACTACAGCATCATATTGTCTAGCCAAAGCCTCCGGCAGCTTGTACAGCATATCTTCAAAGGCATATTCTGTACCGATGCGTCCGAGATTATTTTGCGTTGCGATATGTCGATACAGCTTCTCAGGATCAATCGAGCGCAGGGACATCAGAATATCACCCAGCATGCCGCCACTTTTCCTCTGAATACCCAATGCTTCATTAAGCTGATGCTGGGTAATCGCACCCGTTTCGACCAACATATCCCCCAGACGGCCTTTTTGCGATTGCTGATTGATAATGGCGGTAACTAAATCCTTTTTGGTGAAGCCCATTTCCACAACAAGATCACCCAAACGGCCACCAAATGATTTCTGACGCTCCATCGCCTGATTCAATTGTATTTGTGAAATCAAACCTTCTGCGACCAGTAGATCACCGAGACGAAGCTTCTGTTTGACCCGATCATCAAAAGAAGGCTCAAAGCCCTTTCGGTCCATAATGTTCAGCTTTTGTGTTATCAACTGATCGATGAATCGTTCCCGATCCTCGATTTCTTTTTGCAAATACTCTTTCTGCCGACCCAATTCTTCCAAACGAAGCCTTCTTCGCTTTTCATCCTGCTCATGGTGTTTTTTTTGCTTGGATAGCTGCTCATCCAGTTCTTTAATTCGTTCGTTGGTCCAGCTTTTGCGGAGCCCAAGCCAAGCTAAACCAAACGTTTTTACTGGTTTCGTTGGATCCATTGCTTTAAATTGTTTTCCATTTGATCAAGTTCATGGGCTTTCTGTTTCAATTGATCGATTTCACCAAGCAGCTCCGCGCTTTGATTCATAAATACTTGATGATCTTCCCGACGTCGTCTCTCAAGAGCTCTAATTTCCAATTGCAGAGAATGGATATACGATTTTACTTTTTCGTCATCATACCCGATCAGCGATCTCTTTTCCCTGACAACAGTTCTTTCTCTCACAGTAGCCATCCTCCAGTTCAAGCCTATTTATAGATTAGTGATGGTTGTTATTTCCAGAAGATCAACAGGACCTAATGCTTGTATCACTGCCTCATCACGATTTTCCAATGTCACATTCCAGCCGCTTGATACGACGATACCTTCTTTATTTTTAACCACTCTGGAGCTTCCGTGCATCACAGTCCAGGAAACAATTTGCCGTCTTCCATCCATCAGGGGTTCAAATATCCGTTCCATCCCTGCCTTCAAATGAATCCTTTGGGTCGTTACGATCGTACCATCCGCAAATACGGAGCGATCTACCAAACGGCTGTGAGTTTCGATGGAGTCACTCTTTGGCAGCAAGCTTTCTTTCATAAGCTGTACGGCTTCTTTTAGCTGCGCATCCGATCCTCTGTGGCTTACCAGAATCCCTTCTTTACTCGCGGCAATAACAATATCGGAAAGTCCCACTGCGATAATAGGAATATCCAATTCATTCACAATTTGTACCTGATTGTTGTCTTTGCCAAGGAAGCCTTTACCGACAATCGGATCATTTAGCTCCTCTGCCACTGTGCACCATGTTCCCATATCCTTCCATGAACCGGTATACATCAGCGCAGCAATTCGTCGTTCCCGCTCTACAACCGCATAATCAAAGCTTCGAATCTCCAGTTGACTGTATACAAGCAGCAGCTCCTCATAGGTTTGCGGAAGCCCCATGCTGGCCAGCAAGTCCAATAAAAAACCCACCTTGAAGCAAAAGACACCACAGTTCCACAAAGCGCCGCGTTCTATATATAGAGCAGCATCCTGTGCATTTGGTTTTTCATAAAATCGCTCTATCGTCATAATCGGCAAATTCTCTGTATCTGGCTCCGGGACAATATAACCATATTTCCGAGAAGGAAATGTCGGCTTCACACCCATTAAAGCTACATTAGCCCCCGTACTTTCCAATGCTTCCGGCAGGTTGATGAGCGCATTATAAAATGAATCTTCGACTCGGCTATCCACCGACATCACCGCAACAGCCTCATCTCTGGAAACACCCCGATGCGAGTATAAATAAGCAACAGATAACAGAATGGCAGGAAACGTATCACGTTTTTCCGGTTCAAGCACCAAATCCACTTCCCGACCAATCTGATCATGGATCAACGCCTGCTGTCCCACCGAGGTTGCGATAACCGTAGAGTTATGTAGATTCCGATGTTTCAATTGACTCCACACATGCTGAAGCATGGATTTCGGCTGGCCGCTGTGATCTTTAATTAGAGGAATGAATTGCTTGGGACGCTGCTCATTAGATAAAGGCCATAGTCTTACCCCAGAACCACCGGAAAGCAATATGATGTTCATAACCACTCACCTAATCTCTCTATAATCAAATATCCTTTAACTTCATATACGTAAAATTCACGAAAAAGATCAATTCCAGCATTTAGGTAATAAGTCCTATGGATTAGATTTATATTTATGATACCATATATTGTTTTCAAAACAATTAAGCAAATATTAGAATATAGTTAAGTTACGTTCAATTCAAGGACATTTGTTAGAAAAGCATGAATTCATTACCTTAGTACCGTTAACTAAAGTAACATCAACTTCTGAAAAAAATCTGAAAAACAAAAAAACGCGTTTCCCTCAATCAAGATTCAGGAAAATGCGTTTTTTATTATTGATGATAACAATTAAGCATTCGCTTTTTGTTTAGCTGCAGTAGCCAGATCGTTAAATGCGTTCAGATCGTTAACAGCCAGATCAGCCAGCATTTTACGGTTAACTTCGATACCGGAAAGCTTCAAACCATGCATGAACTTGCTGTAAGACAAGCCATTGATACGAGCTGCAGCATTGATACGAGTAATCCACAGTCTGCGGAAATCACGTTTTTTCGTACGACGGTCACGGTAAGCATACAGCAAGGATTTCATTACTTGTTGATTTGCTGTTCTAAATAAACGATGCTTGGAACCAAAATAACCTCTTGCCAGCTTCAAAATCTTTTTATGACGACGACGAGTTACGAACCCGCCCTTTACTCTTGCCATATTTCATTACCTCCAGAAATTTAAGTGGGATAAAGATGCAGAACTAGCCTTTGATGTTGCCCAATTGTTGTTTCAAACGTTTTACGTCACCAGCAGCCATAACTGGATTAGTACCCAATACGCGTTTTTGACGATTGGATTTTGCGGACAGTAAGTGGTTTTTGTGAGCTTTGTATCTCATAACTTTACCTGTACCTGTGATCTTAAAGCGGCCTTTAAGGCTGCTGTGTGTTTTCATTTTCGGCATGATGTGTGGAGTCCTCCTTCAAATTTATGCTTGCTGCTTAGGTGCCAAAATCAGAATCATACTGCGACCTTCAAGCTTAGCTCTACGCTCGACGATAGATAGTTCCTCAACTTCGGCAGCCATCCGCTCCAGTACCTTTTGCCCTATGCTTGCATGAGCAATTTCACGGCCACGGAAACGAACACTCAATTTCACTTTATCGCCTTCATTTAAAAACTTCACAACATTACGCTGCTTCGTTTGAAAGTCATGTTCATCGATAGTTGCACTCAAGCGAACTTCTTTAAGTTCAACAATTTTTTGATTTTTACGGGCTTCCTTTTCTTTCTTTTGTGTTTCATAGCGGAATTTCCCGTAATCCATAATCCGGCAAACCGGCGGTTTAGCCGTTGGAGCAACATTAACTAAATCCAAATTGGCATCCTGTGCGATCTGAAGTGCTTCGCGAATAGGTTTGATTCCGAGTTGTTCTCCGTCCCCACCGATCAAGCGTACTTCCTTCACTCGAATATCCTCGTTAATTAAATGCTCTGTACTAATAACTTGCCACCTCCATGGATTAAATTAAAAAAGACGCGGGCTGCGAACGCCCACGTCTGTTAAAGTTTAAGTGATCAATTACCAAATTCACATTCACTCTAGCTTTATAACCAGCCAACTCAAGGTCAGTCAGGTGAGAAGCGGGCGCCTCTTCTTTTTCAACTAGGTCATCATATCATAAAATGCTTTACAAAGTCAAACGCTTATTTAGCTAACCTGCTTGCTTTGTACTTCCTCCAACCGAATGACACGCGTGTGCTCGGTGTGGCTCCATTGCTTGTTATTTTGCGTGAAGAATGCATAGACGGTTATTGGCCACCAGGATAACATAAACAGCGGAAACGGGATCAGGTACAAATAGGTTTTCCAATTTGCCTTTTCAATAATAAGCGCTAGCGGGAATTGAATAAAGCTCAGAATACCAATCGTCATAAATAGCGGCGGTGAGTAATCGAATAAGGATTGAAGGTAGGGCAGACCTGGTGTAATCCTATCTGTCCACAAAACAATCGTAACTAACGAACCGATCAGCACATTGTATACGTTAAGTGCATATAGGCCTGTGTCTAGCTTCGACCAGCTGCCTTCCTTCAGACCTTGCCACAGCAAAGGAAAGGAATAACGGCGTGCTACATCAAAATGACCTTGCATCCAGCGAAGACGCTGTTTGGCGGAAGCTTTGAAGGTCAGAGGCTTTTCATCGTATACCTTGGCATCATAATTAAATGTTGGGTTAATGCCACGCTGTACACAACGCATGGTGAACTCCAGATCCTCAACCAGACTGGTTGCGCCCCAGCCGATTTCCTTCAGCAGGTTCGTATCGAAGCACATGCCTGTGCCTCCAAGGAAGTTAGCCAAGCCAAGGTTTTGGCGCGGAAGCTGCCATAGACGGTTGCAATACCAATAAGTTACGGCATAAGCCGCAGTAATCCATGAATCGTTCGGGTTCTTGGTATCCAGATAAGCCTGAATAACCTTGGAGCCGTTACACAAGTCATTGTTCATAAGAGTCAAATAATCCGGATTCACCAGATTGTCCGCATCAAACATCACGATGGCATCATAGCTGCGTGGCTTCTTCCAAAGCTCCTTCAGCATCCATTCAATGGCATAGCCTTTACCACGAAGCTTGAGATTGTGACGTTCACATGCATAGGCTCCCTTGCTGCGGGTAATATCGGCTGTACGGTCTGTGCAGTTGTCGCAAATTACGAATACATCATATAATTCTTTCGGATAATCGAGTTTTTTCAAATTATCGATCAGCGCACCGACCACTTGTTCCTCGTTATGAGCGGCGACCAGAATAGCGAATGATTTTTGTGGTGCAAATTGCGGCTTTGCCTTGACCCGATACCAGCCAAAGCACGTCAAAAAGAGCTGATAAACCCCAATCAGCGCCAAGACAACCTGAATAACCAGTATGACATTGTCCAGCATTTAAAATCCCCCTTTTTTGTTATGTACCCCAAAGTTTTCTCTGTCTATCATGCTTAGGCATGTATAAGCTTCGTTGGTTTATATTTTTTTTCCAAACAACCGAATATGATTTTCCTCTCTTTCCTATACTTTGTCAAAAGCGCCTTATAGCCGGAATAAGCCGGATCTTATGAATAATCAGTGTTTTATAAGGAATTAAGGTCATGTTCTTTGCCATCCATGCTTTATTCCGTCTTTTCATCAATTCTCAGCGATTTTCATTGTACTAATTGACCGATAGCAGCTTTTCTCAAGTTTTTGCAGGGCGCCAGCCTGTATTTTGGGGTCGATACACAGCTTTTATGATACAATAATTCTACTGCTTGCACAAATTTTGCGTAAGCTCCCTGTTCCTGCTGCCGCTGCCTAGATGTTTAAACGGTATTTATATGCGGTTAATACTCCAATAACAAACGAAGTATATAATATGGAGTAGGTATGTATATGCTGGTTATAAAAGATGATTAAAAAGTCACCTTATATTCACATCATTACTGATCGGTTTGTGCACCTTATATACTTTTAAACAGGAGGTGACTGGAATGAAACGCTTCGTGTCCTGGCTGCAGCAGCAAGAGAACCGTATGTTTCTATGGATTAACAAAAGGATGCGCCGTACTTACCTGGATCGCTTCTTCAATATGATTACCCACCTTGGAGGTGCAACCTTCACGGTGACAGCCGCATTGTGCTTGAGCTTATTCGGGCATGACAGCTGGCGTCTGGCAGGCATGCAGAGCTGTATTGCATTAGCCGTCAGTCATGTGCCAGTCGCCTTGTTCAAAAAAAACTATCCGCGGCTTCGACCTTATCTTGTTCTCAAGGATACGAATACATACAAAAATCCGTTAACGGATCATTCGTTTCCTTCAGGACACACTACAGCCATCTTTTCCATTACGATTCCGCTTTTCTATGCCAACGCTTGGTTAGGCACAGTTTTGCTGCCAGTCGCATCCTTAGTGGGCATATCGCGCATGTATCTGGGACTACACTACCCGTCGGACTGTCTGGTTGGCTGTATCATCGGCACCGCTGCCGCATTTGGAGCTGTCGTATTATTCACATAGTTGCTTTTTGGGTTCAAAATGATTAATGTTAAATTTGTGTAAATCCAATTGTAACAAGGTATGGTGAAACGCATATGCGTAAAAAAAGGGTCTTGTTATTATCCGAAGGCTTTGGGGCCGGGCATACACAAGCTGCTCAGGCACTGTCAGTCAGTCTTCGTATGCTCTCACCCGATATCCAGACACGTGTACTGGAGCTCGGCTCCTTTCTCAATCCAACTTTGGCTCCTTGGATACTTACTGCTTACCGCAAAACCGTTACCACACAGCCCAAGCTGTATGGGATCATGTATCGTTCCCAGTATAAAAAGTCTTTAAACCGTTTTGCTCAATTAGCTCTGCACCGAATTTTTTATGCACAGACGGCCGCTGTTGTTCATCAGCTTCGACCCGATGCGATCGTTTGCACGCATCCGATTCCCAATGCGGTGATTTCAAGATTAAAGCGAGCTGGCTTAAACGTTCCTTTGTGTACGGTGATTACGGATTATGATGCGCATGGCACCTGGGTAAGTTCTGAGGTTAACAAATATTTGGTGTCCAGCTCTAATGTTAAGGATCAGCTTTTGAAGCGTGGTGTGTTGCCCGAAGCTATAGAGGTGACGGGGATACCTGTTCATCCGAATTTTTGGGAGCCGCATAATCGTGAAGAGCTGCGCTCACAGTTTGGCTTAAAGGCTATGCCGACGGTACTTGTTATGGGTGGCGGCTGGGGGCTGATGAGCACAAAGGAATCATTGAACCATTTCACGGACTGGCGGGAAAAGATCCAATTGATTATTTGTCTCGGCAGTAACGATAAGGCATTAGCTGAATTGTCACACGATGAACGGTTTCAGCATGAAAATATTCGATTGATGGGATTCACGCGAGAAGTCGATAAATGGATGGAAGTGTCCGATTTACTGATTACAAAGCCAGGCGGTATGACCTGTACCGAGGGCTTATCCAAAGGGATTCCGATGTTATTCTACCAACCGATTCCCGGCCAAGAGGAAGAGAATATGGATTACTTCACCCAGCACGGGTATGGGGAGCCCATTAAATCGGAAGCCACCATTGATCGATGGTTTCAACAGCTGATTGACCGGTATTCCGATCTGTCCAAGGCACGCTCGAACCCAACCTCACATAATGATGCCTATCATCCAGCCGATTGCTCACAAGCGATTATGGAGATGCTGAAGGTTAACGTGAGTTCATGAGAAATATGATTTCAGTTGCAAAAAGCATGCAAGTACTCCATGATGGAGAGCTTACATGCTTTTTGTATGTTAAACGTCTTGATTATATATAATCGCTGCACAATAAGGCTTGCTTACAATTCCTCCGAACGCTCCAGATCAGCCAGCTGTTGTAGATGCTGATCCATCGCCTGCTTGCCAATCACCACTTCCAACCGATGAATAGGAACACCCTGCTCCGAAAATTTGGTTTCATATTCAGTTAAAACCAAGTCGGTACGAACGCCTTCTCTATGCAAATTGAGTGAAATGTTACGCATACGCAGACCCATGTCTGCAAAAGAATTCAACGAAAACTCGAAAAGAGAACGTGAATCGGTTTTAAAATGAATTTCGCCCTTTTCATTCAAAATTTCGATATATTTGCGCACAAATCCGGCATGCGTCAATCGACGGCGGGCGTGTCGTTTTTTGGGCCACGGGTCGCTAAAATTCAAATAAATCCGTTCCAATTCGCTGTTATCGAAGATCTCTTCGATTTTTTCAATATTAAATAATGCCAGCTTGAGGTTATCCAGACTTCCTCCATCCGCGGCACGTGCCAGTTCTGCTTTTTCACCAGCCCTGCGCAGCAGTTCATCGTACATATCAACGCCTATGTAATTAATATTAGGGTTCTGATAGCTAAGCTCACTAATAAATTTGCCTTTTCCCATCCCAAGCTCGACATGAATCGGGTTATTATTGCCAAATAACGAGCTCCATTTTCCTTTATAAGTCGCAGGCTCCAATATAATAAGCTCTGGTTGTGCTATGAGTGCTTCTCGAATTCCTTTTCTTCCTCGTAAACGCATAATCATCCTCCGGCTGTAAACTTACGATTATCTTACACACGAACTAACCGCTCAGGAATGATTATACTCTAAATAGGTAGTTTATGAAAAGACGGCCGCCATCAGCCTGAAGGCAGCCGCCGTTCTTATCTCTAAAATTATTTAATGTCCGATTCGTTACGGTTCCCGCCACGCATCCCGACCAGACCTAACAGACCAAGTAATCCCAGCCAACCCCAGTTTGTACCTTTTGTCGTTGTATCCGCATTGGCACGATAGCTATAAGTATCATAATTGCCGCCATACCCTTTTGTGTTCGCATTTGTATTGCTATAAGTGTTCATTCGGTCAAGCAGGTGATGGGTCTTGTTGCTAACGGTGTTGCCTAATGTGGTGCCATAATTGGTAGTACCTGTACCTGTTCCATCTGTGCCATAAGTTCCATAGGCACCAGGTGTTGTGCTTGTAGTACCATATCCTGTTGTTCCTGTTCCATTTGTACCATACCCAGTTGTTCCCGTTCCCGTTGTGCCAGTTCCATAAGTTCCGGTTGTGTCAGTTGTTGTTCCTGTACCATAGGTACCTGTGCCTGTTGTTGTACCCGTTGTTCCCATACCATCGGTACCCGTCGTAGTCCCCGTTCCATAAGCATTTAACGTACCCGTACCGCTGCTGCCTGTAGTCGAGCTATTGACCCCCATCTCTGCAAAAGCCTGAGTACCGAACCCCATAGTTGAAGTCAGGGCCAACACAATCACCAGCTTGCTAAACTTGTTCATTGAATGATTCTCCCTTCGAACTGTTTTGTTTGGTACAAATGTAGCATGGTCGATTAGAGCATGAAGTATTCTTTGAACATGCAGGGGGCTTTTGCTATGGGAAATGTTCGCAAACCGCTTCAATATACGTTAAAATGGAGCTGATTGCATTTATGGATTTGCCACAAGAAGGAGTTTTGTAACATGAATCAAATTCAAGAAACAGCGTTCCCCGTTCAATGGGGTGACAAGCGATTTCATACATGGAATACCGAAATGCGCCGCGTATTTGGCAGCAAGGTTTTTAAGGTAATGCTTGACGCCGGATTTACTTGTCCAAACCGGGATGGTGCGATTGCCACAGGCGGCTGTACCTTTTGCAGTGCGCGCGGCTCCGGAGATTTTGCAGGCAGCCGCCGTGATGATCTGGTTACACAATTCAACAAAATTCGCGATCTGCAGCATAAAAAATGGCCTGATGCGCAATATATCGGTTATTTCCAAGCCTATACCAACACCTACGCACCTGTAGACGAGCTGCGTGAGTATTATGAAGTCATTTTACAGCAGCCAGGGGTCGTTGGCCTCTCTATCGCCACAAGGCCGGACTGCTTGCCGGATGATGTTGTCGAATATTTGGCCGAGTTGAATGAAAGGACCTATTTGTGGGTTGAAATGGGCCTGCAAACTGTTCATGAATCAACTTCCAAGCTGATTAATCGCGCTCATGATACGCAGTGCTATACCGATGCGGTAGCCAAGCTTAAAAAGCACAATATTCGGACCTGCGCCCACATTATTCATGGTCTTCCTGGTGAAACCCATGAAATGATGCTTGAAACTGGTCGCGTTGTAGCCAAAATGGGTGTGGAAGGCATTAAAATCCATCTGCTGCATTTAATGCGTAAAACGCCGATGGTAAAGCAGTATGAGGCAGGACTGCTGCGCTTTTTGGAAATGGACGAGTATGTCAAACTTGTGGTTGACACCCTTGAGCTGCTGCCTCAGGAAATGATTGTCCACCGACTTACCGGTGATGCACCTCGCGACTTATTGATCGGCCCGATGTGGAGCCTGAAAAAATGGGAAGTGCTTAACGCTATCGACGCGGAGCTGCGAAATCGGGATACGTATCAAGGTAAGAAATTCATCTGCTCCTGACATTATTTTCATGAATGGTTGAACCGAATAACATCTGCTATACGTTACCTGAGTAGGCGTTATGATCCAGGCATCAACCTGAGCATGAATTTAATTACTTGTGAGGAGCTGTGACTATTTAATGAAGAAACGTAACCTGTTTGTATGGACCTGTATGTTAACCGTATTGGCTATTGCCGGATGCAGCAGTGACAAGCCTGCTGCACAGCAAGCAAGCTCTACACCGAACCCGGCGAGCCCGAGCGCGGCTGTCACCCCGCCGAAGTCTGAGACTGAGGCTAAACCGCCAGCTAACACACCAAGCGGTACCAGTTCTGGCAGTACAGCGGCTAACAGCTCAGCCGAAGCAGCGAAACCTGCTGCGACGCCTACGCCAGAGCCAGCGAAGCCAACAGGTGCCGCCGAGGTCAAGCCCGCACCTGCAGCGGTGCAAGAGCAGCCGAAGGCAGCGACACCTGAGGTCGTCAAGCCGACTGTACCGCAGACGCAAGAGCCTAAGGTGGCCGTGTCAGAGCCGGCCAAGACGGAGGCTGCGAAGCCGAAAGCACAGCCCGTGCAAGAGCAGCCCAAAGCGGCACCTGCTCCCAGTCCTGCCCCGGCACCTGTAGCATCACCCGTGGATGCGCCCAAGCCAGCCGCAGAAACCAAAGCACCGGTCGCCACCGCCGCTGCTGCAAAAGCAGAAGTGCTGTTCAAGGACAACTGTATGGCTTGTCATGGAGATCAACTGCAAGGCGGTATGGGTCCCAATATATCGGCTGTAGGTTCCAAAAGAAATAAAGATGAATTAATTGCCAAAATAAATGGTGGCGGAAAGGTGATGCCAGCATTCAAAGATATGCTTAAGACTGATGAGGTTGAAGCATTGGCAAGCTGGCTGGCCAGCAAAAAATAATCGATGGAGGCGGGTTCGGTTTGTTATCTATTCTTAACTATGCCCACAAGCTGGTCCAGCAGCTTGTGGGACCCGGAGACACGGTAGTCGATGCTACTGCTGGCAATGGGGGCGACACGCTTTTCCTCGCAAGGCTTGTAGGTCATGAAGGCACTGTACATGCCTTTGATATTCAACAGCAAGCGATTACCGCAACTAAACAGCGCTTGGCCCAAGAGCAGCCGGACTATTCCCATGTCCGGCTGCATTTGTGCAGTCATGCAGAGCTGGAATCCCATGTCCCGGAAGCCGCGCAGCGACGGATTGGAGCGGTTATGTTCAACCTGGGCTACCTGCCTGGAGGCGATCATCAAGCTGTTACAACCCCATCCGCTACCATTCCCGCGCTGCAGGCTGCCGCAGCCAGCTTAAGAAAAGGCGGTATACTGACTATCGTGTTGTATACAGGACATCAAGGTGGCGAAGATGAGGCCGCAGCCGTTCGAGCCTGGGCCGAACAGCTACCGCAAAAACAGTTTCAGGTGCTGGAATACCGTTTCATGAATCAAAGAAATCACCCTCCCTATTTGATCGCGGTAGAAAAGCTGAAGCTGGATTGATATAATGTAAGGTAGGCTACATATGCATAAAGAAACAGAACTCATGCGAGAAAGCAGGGAATCGAATGAAACCATATCCTTTATTATTTCAACCGGAACTGAAAGAACGTGTTTGGGGAGGTCGGGCGCTTGAGCAATTCGGGCTGGAATTACCGGAGGGCCCTATCGGGGAGGCTTGGGCCATTGGCGATCATCCTAACGGTACGACCAAAGTTATTAATGGTTCACTTAAAGGCCTTGGTCTGGACGAAGTCCGTGAGCAATACGGTCAGAAGTTTTTTGGCAGCAAAGGATTTTCCGAGAAAAACGGCCGGTTCCCTTTATTGATCAAATTGCTGGATTGTCAGGACGACTTGTCCGTTCAGGTTCATCCTAACGATACTTATCAAGGGTTGCCGTCAGGTGAGCTGGGCAAAACAGAAATGTGGTATATTCTTGACGCCAAGCCAGGAGCCAAAATTATTTATGGCATGAACGATGGGGTCACCCGTGAGCAATTGGCTCAGGCAATTAGCGAAAACCGGATTATGGATACGCTGAATGAGATTACAGTTGAAACCGGCGACTCCTTCTACATTCCTTCAGGTACTGTACATGCTTTGGGTGCAGGTGTACTTGTTGCCGAAATTCAGCAAAATTCCGACAGTACATACCGCTTGTATGATTACAATCGATTGGGTCTGGACGGCAAGCCTCGGGACTTGCATATTGAAGACTCGTTAAATGTAATTGCTTACTCCAATTCCGGAGCTACTTTTATGAAAACCAATTTGGAATCATCCAATCAATGGTTGACCTTGGCTCAATCACCATTTTTCATTACGGAAAAGGGCAAGGTTGAACAGTCATGGAAGCTGCAAACAACGCCGGAAAGCTTTATCATTCATGTGATCTGTGACGGATCCGGGACGATTGAATGGGGCGATGGAGAGCAGCAGTCTGTCAAACCGGGTGAGTGTTATCTGATTCCTGCCAATTTAGGCGAGTATACGCTCACGGGATCGATGACGGTTCTAAGAAGCTATCTGCCTTAATTCTTATTTGTATGATACAAAATAAACTAAGCATCTGAATGGCCCCCTGAAACATGGCTCTCAGATGCTTTTTCAATGAGGTGTGTTCGTAATGAGCTTGCAATGGCTGGATTGGGCAAAAAGGATACAATTTTTATCGCAAGCGGGGTTAACCTTTTCCAAAGATCCCTTTGATATCGAACGGTTCACCGAGCTGCGAACCATTAGTGCGGAAATTATGCAGACCTATACGGGATTAGAGATGGACAAGATCAATGACTTATTTACGAATGAAACCGGCTTTCAAACGCCTAAAGCGGATGTTCGCGGAGTCGTGTTTAAAGACGATCAAATTTTAATGGTAAGAGAAAGCAATAACAATAGATGGTCTTTACCTGGCGGTTTTTGCGATATCGGTCTATCCCCCTCTGAAAATGTAATCAAGGAAATGAAGGAGGAGTCTGGATATGAGGTAAAGGTCACGAAACTGCTCGCTATTTTTGACAGCACTAAACATCCACACCCGCCTCAACCTTACCATTATTACAAAATCTTTATTCGCTGTGAGATTATCGGGGGAGCTCCAATAACAGGAATAGAAACAACGGATATCCAGTTTTTTTCTGAAAATCAATTACCGAACCTTTCCACCGATAGAAATACCGAATCCCAAATTAAGCTGATTTTTGAATTTTTAAGAAATCCAGATCAACCAACCATAATTGATTAACAACGCAAAAAGCAGTCTAAAACTATACTTTCTAGTTAAGACTGCTTTTTGTTGAATATATGGTCGATAAGCTAAGACTTACATCGCCTGCGCCGATGTTAGCGACAATGTAAAGTGCATTGCACGAGTCGAAGTGTCGGGCGGGAAATAAATGATAAGCAACTGCTCTGCATCGGCGATAAGCTCGCCTGTTTCCAGATACGTATCCAGTCGGAACGGAAGCACCTCGATCATCACGTGCTTGTGGATATCCTTCTCCCCGATACCAAGTTCAGCATAAGCTGTGGAAACGGCCTCCGGGTTATGGACAAGCCTGCGTAAGTAATCGTTCTGCGCCGCTTTGTTCAGAGTAAATTCCCACCATATTTTACGAGGCTTGTACTTATGGTTGAGGAAGTAATCCAGTTTCATCAAGCCCTCAATAACATCCATCCGCTGTGTTCCCCGATGAATCAGGAACGCACGCAGTCGGGTAAACAAATCCTCGAGCTGATGGCCGATTTTTTGCCAGCCCTGGGTTTCCCAATAGTCGCCAAACTGCTGGAAGAAATCAAATGCCGAAGGGAACTGCTCCCGAATTAAATAATTCACGGTATGATCCAGACGATGTGAATTCCAGTATTTTTCCAATACATCCTCAACCCGTTTGATCCTTACCAGATCGGAGAAAGGCAAAATATCGTTGCCAAGAATTTCGTAGGGCGCATTGTCCATATACATATAACCATACTTTTCTGCATCAGCGCGCATGCCTGTACCCCGCAGCATTTTCAAAAATCCGAGCTGCAGCTCCTCGGGCCCCAATTCAAACACATCGTTGAACGTTTTGCGGAATGAATTATAATTCTCCTCAGGCAAACCGGCAATCAAATCCAAATGCTGATCAATCTTGCCACTTTCCTTGACCATGGTCACGGTTCGCGACAGCTTGGCAAAATTTTGCCGACGCTTCACAAGTCCATTCGTCAAATCATTCGTGGACTGCACGCCAATTTCAAAACGGAACACACCCGGCGGCGCATTTTCCGCCAAATACTCCAATACCTCGGGTCGCATAATGTCCGCTGTAATCTCAAATTGGAACACACAGCCCTGATGGTTGTTAATGAGAAATTCAAATATGTCCATCGCATAATCGCGCTTGATATTAAAGGTTCTGTCCACAAACTTGATCAGCTTCGCACCCGATGCGATCAAATACAGAATGTCGTTTTTTGTCCGATCGATGTCAAAATAACGAACACCCACTTCAATCGAAGACAAACAGAACTGACAGCTAAACGGGCAGCCACGGCTCGTTTCAAAATAAACGACACGGTTCGCCAGGCTCGGAACATCTTCGGCAAATCGGTGTGGTGATGGGATATCGTCGAGCTTCAGCTTTGGCCGCGGCGGGTTGATCAGAACTCTGCCCTCTTTGCGATAAGCAGTCCCGAATACACTGTAGAAGGCACGATCTCCGCTAATTTCCTTCAGTAAATGATGGAAGGTTTCTTCTCCCTCACCCATCACGATATAATCGACCTGCGGCAGTCTCTCCATCCAATAATCGGTATCATAAGAGACCTCAGGACCACCTAAAATAATAATAAGCTGAGGATTAATTTTCTTCAGCATACTGATCACGGTAATCGTTTCTTCGATATTCCAGATGTAACAGGAGAAACCGATCACATCAGGCTGACGTTGAAATAAATCCGAAACAATGTTCATCGCCGGATCTTTTATCGTATATTCCGTAATGTCTATGTTAAAATCGTCGCCACAAAAGGCTTTCAAATAACGGAGGGCAAGCGATGTATGGATAAATTTGGCGTTAAGCGTCGATAATACGATTTTCATGCGAAATAACCTCTTTTACTTTACAGGATTCATGCAACCCTATTTTACACGGAAAAGATGCCGAATACAAAAAAAAGAAATGGAACACCTCGTAAGGTAAATTCCATTTCCAGCTACAAGCCTGCTGTATTCGTTTGAATGCCGCCAACCTCAGGAACCATTGCACTTAACATGAAATCGTCATTGCCTTCTTCTGCCCAGTAATTCGCCTGCGTCATAAGCTGTGCTTCAACCTGTTCTTTTTGCGTGACAAGCTGCTGTGCCATAATACCCTCGGATTGCTCAATCGTGTGCTGGAGCTTCTTTCTTTGCTCCATCCGTTTGGCCATTTGATATAAAATCATTAATTTCCCTCCTCTTTCATTCACTACGGACTAAGTGTAAGCCACCAACATGAACGCAGTATTAACTTAGTGTGAACACTCTGTTAACTTAGGATGATTTACCACTATTTACCGATTATTACCGTTTACCTTCTATTTATAGGATTCCCGGTAAAGTTTATTCTATGCATGGAAAGCGTTCATTATGTCAAATAAAGCAAGATTATGCTGATGTCCATACAAACTAGTCGCGAAGTCGTTACTATGGGGTCCTCATACCCACCTTCGAGTATATGATTTAGCATTCACTGCGCATGACCTTCTCCCGTCCTGCCGAACATGGTATAGTAAAGAAATAAACCGAATAAACCAATGAATCGGAGCGACAACTACCTAATGAGTAAACCACCCAAAGCCAATCGAGGCGCAAATCGAAATCCACGCCCAGCTAACAAAGCGAATATTTCTAATAAGCCGACTACTTCACATAAGGGTCCTTCCAAACCTATCGTCTTCAAGGTAGCCGAGCCCACGGAGCTGCTGACTTTTTTATTGGAGCATCTCTCCAATATGGGACGTAATTCAGTTAAATCCATTCTGGCCCGCGGGCAGGTTTCAGTGAATGATCGGACTATAACCACCTATAATTTTGCGCTCAAGCCCGGGCATATCGTCAGTATTAGCAAGGATAAATCCGCACAGGCATCACCTATATTGGGTCTCACTATTTTGCATGAGGATGAGGATCTCATCGTCATTAACAAGGATTCCGGTATTCTGTCAGTTTCAGCGACGCACAAGGAAGACGAGGTCACAGCCTATCGTCAGCTTACGATGCATGTTCGTGAAGAAAATCCGCGCAACCGGATTTTCATCGTTCACCGACTGGACCGTGACACCTCGGGAGTGATGGTATTCGCCAAAAGCGAGAAGGTTCAGCAAACCTTGCAAAACGCATGGCAAGACATGGTCAAGGAGCGTTCCTACACAGCTCTGGTTGAAGGCAAGGTGCGAAAAATTGAAGGTACGATCACCTCATGGCTCAAAGAAAGCAGCACACTTAAGATGTACTCCAGCCACTACCCCAATGATGGACAACAAGCGATAACTCATTACCGATTGGTCCAAACGAACGGAAATTTTTCTTTGTTGGATATTCATCTGGAAACAGGCCGCAAAAATCAGATTCGTGTTCATATGGAGGACATCGGGCATCCTGTGGTCGGTGACAAGAAATATGGCTCCAAGTCGAAAATCATTAACAGGCTCGGTCTGCACGCACGCGTTCTAGCCTTTATACATCCTACCAAGGGGGAACTACTGCGCTTCGAAACGGCGATTCCCAAAATGTTCTTGCACCCGTTTCGCCCATCCCCTCATGCCAGCCTATAGCCTTAACCTAAGGAGCCCATCGCGATGGGTTCTTTTTTTATTCATATGTCGGGACAAAATAATCCAGCCAATCAGGCAAATTAAGATATGTACAATCACCAAAATCATCTTTATGATGGATAAGGATTAATGATAATCATTATCAATTATATAGAGCTATAAAAGGAGGTTACCCAGTCATGGAATCATTACATACTCAAAGTACAGGCGCAATGGCTAATTTGATAAAATCGCGACGTTCGATTCGTCAGTTCAAAAGCGATCCTGTTTCAAAGGAACTACTGATCGAGCTGCTGAATGTTGCTGCCTGGGCACCGACTCATGGAGTCCGGGAGCCGTGGAGATTCATTCTTTATATGGAAGAAGCACGTGACACACTGGCCAAAGCTATGGTCGATACCTATAGTGCTGAGGATCGGGTCAAGTATGCTCAAAAGAAAATGGATTATTTTCTGCATGTGCCCATGCACTTGATTGTGGTAATGAACGAGGATTCCCGTCAAAAGCAGTGGGATGAGGATTATGCAGCCGCTAGCGCCTGGATACAGACCTTTCAGCTTGCCGCATGGGAACAAGGACTTGGCGTCGTCTGGAAGACGAATAACTTTAATTACCACCCTGGCTTCAGGGAGACGGTAGGGGTGCAGCCAGGTGAGAAAATCGTCGGCTTGCTGCACATAGGCTATCCGGAGCTCATCCCTCCACCGCGTCCGCGCAAAGATGCCCAGCAAATTCTGACCATACATGACAAGCTGTAAGCTTGCAACAAAAGTTTAACAAGGGGGAACACCAATGAAACAGCTGCACTTATTATTAGCATTCGTTGTATTATTGTTTGCCGCTGGTTGCGGATCGAGTCCAGTTGCCTCTACAGGCGCAGCCACTGGCACTACGCCTGGAAAGGATGCAGCGTCGTCCAAGCCAGCTGCTGCTTATGACAAAACCATTACCCATACTATGGGGACCACTACCTTGAAAAAGGTACCTGAACGCGTTGTTGTCCTATTCAGCGGCATGGTGGACATCACTACTGCTTTAAACGTGAAGCCAGTAGGCGCGGTAGAATCATGGGATGAAAAACCGTGGTACAAGTATTTGGGTTCGAAGATGGATGGGGTTAAGAACCTCGGTGATGAATTGCAACCGAATATCGAAGCTATTATCGCTCTTAAGCCTGACCTGATCATCGGGCAAAAAACCAGGAATGAGAAAGTATATCCACAGCTTAATTCCATAGCTCCGACCATCATTGTGGGTGATTTATTTTCCTGGAAGGAAAATCTGAACATTGCTGCGGAAGCATTGAATAAGCAGGATGAAGCAGCAAAAATCATCAAGGAATGGGATACAGGTGTCGCTACATTTAAGCAAAAAATGGGCGATCGGCTCGGCAAATCCGAAGTATCGATTATTCGCTTCGAGCGGGATGGCAGTGCTCGGATTTACTCAACCGGCTTTGCAGGCACCATCTTCAAGGAGCTCGGATTGCCAAGACCGAAGGCACAGCAGGTTGAAGGTAAAACCGTGATCAATCTGACCTCCAAGGAGCAAATGCCACAGTTGGACGGCGACTATATCTTTGATATCACGTCTCAGGTGGATGATGGATCGAATGCAAGAAAGACTCAATCGGAATGGACCTCCCATCCTCTCTGGAAGGACCTTAAGGGCGTCAAGAACGGTAAATACTTTAAAGTCGATGTTGTGACATGGAATCTGGGTGCAGGCAGTACGGCAGCCAAATCGCTGTTGGATGATCTTTATAAATATTTTGAGATCAAATAGACTGTTCAGCTCCATTTCATATTTATTAATGGAATAGAAGTAACGCATAGGAGAATGAGCCGTGGGCTCATTCTCTCTTATGCATCATCAGGACATTTCTGGAGGATATCCATGACCGCTAATCTTTGGAGAGTATCGGGATTGGTCGCAGCCGCTTTAATATTGCTGGTTTGCCTAATCTCAAGTATTATGTTTGGAGCTACCAATTTCCGATTCGCCACCGCTTGGCAAACGCTCATGCATTACGATGAAAACGTGCGTGAACAGGTGATTATACATACGACACGTATGCCACGGGCATTCATCGCAGCAGCCATCGGGGCCAGTCTGGCTATTGCCGGAGCCCTGATGCAGGCATTAACCCGCAATCCACTTGCAGCGCCAAGTGTGCTTGGTGTGAATGCAGGGGCTACTTTTTTCATCGTATTCGCAGCAACGGTACTATCCGTCTCCTCGCTTTCCGTTTTGATGTGGATCTCATTCCTGGGAGCTGCTGTCGCTGCAGCAGCTGTGTATGTGCTCGGCTCCATGGGAAGAGACGGTTTAACGCCTATCAAAATTATTTTGGCGGGTTCGGCGATGACAGCTTTATTCTCTTCATTGACACAAGCGATGCTGGTCGTCAACAAACAAGTACTGAGCAGTGTATTATTCTGGTTAACCGGGTCCATCGCCGGACGCTCACCGGACATGCTGCTTGCTGTGCTTCCTTATATGATCGTATGCTGGCTGGCTGCTTGCGTCATTGCACGCGATGTCAATTTACTGTTGATGGGTGAGGATACTGCCAAGAGCCTTGGACAGCGTACAGTTGTGATCAAGACGGTGGCAGCGATCATCATTGTCGTTCTCGCTGGCAGCTCCGTTTCTGTAGCCGGACCCATCGGTTTTATCGGCATTGTCATTCCGCACATATCCCGATTTTTCGTTGGAATGGATTATCGCTGGGTCATTCCCTATTGTGCGCTGCTCGGTGCGATTCTGCTGATTTTGGCCGATCTGGTAGCCCGCTTTATTATGATTCCTGAAGAAATGCCGGTTGGTGTTATGACCGCCATGATCGGAGCTCCGTTCTTTATCTATATGGCTCGAAAGGGGATTGCCAAAACATGAAACCGTATGTCCCCATCCGCTCTGTCCGCGGGCGTATATCCTTCTTAATTCATAAGAGAACCGTGCTCGTCATTGCAGCGCTGCTCATTGTATGCACGACTGCATTTGTGGTCAGTACAGGACTTGGAGAAATGTATATCAAGCCCTTTGATGTCATTCGCAGCGTATTAGGTATAGGCGCTGAGGATCAAACCATGATTATTCAAAAGCTGCGTCTTCCTCGCATATTGCTGGCACTGCTGATCGGGGCTTCATTAGCATCCTCAGGCGCGATCCTGCAAGGGATGATCCGTAACCCTATGGCGTCACCAGACATATTGGGCGTGACAGGTGGTGCTGCCGTAGCGGCTGTTGTCTTTCTGACTTATTTCGCCAAAACGATGAGTATACGACTGCTTCCGGTATCCGCCATGCTCGGAGCAGCCGTTGTGGCCGTTGTCCTCTATGCGCTTGCCTGGAAAAAAGGAGTCACCCCATTTCGTCTTATTCTGGTTGGCGTAGGAGTCTCCACCCTGATGTCGGCCATGACCACGATGATGATCATTTTCAGTCCCAAAAATGATGCGGGCCAAGCCTATCTATGGCTGACGGGATCTGTATACGGAACAAATTGGGAAAATGTATTTACGCTGCTGCCGTGGACTGTCATTCTGATTCCATTAGCCTTCCTGTTGGCTCGGCACGTCAATATTCAACAGCTCGGGGACGATGTCGCTGCCAGCGCTGGAAGCCATGTAGAGCGCAATCGATTGGTGCTGCTGCTGTTAAGTGTTGCCTTGGCCGGATCAGCAGTTTCCGTGGGCGGTGGTATCGGGTTTGTCGGACTGCTGGCCCCACATATGGCACGCAAGTTGGTCGGAACCAGCTTCGGCAGTATCCTGCCTGTCTCTGCGCTGCTTGGAGCGATCATTGTCGTCGTTGCCGATCTCGTTGGCCGCACCTTTTTTCTCCCTTTGGACATCCCTGTAGGTGTGTTTACTTCTGCAGTAGGCGCCCCGTTCTTTATTTATTTGTTGTACACAAATCGTAATGCCGTATAACAGGAGCCAGACGAACCTTTCGCACAAGGAAGGGTTCGTCTGGCTATCCTTGATTATTATCGATTCAGGCGATGGATTGGAGACCTGCTCATGAATAACCAGCCGCGATACCCAGCCCCGTATTCGATTTACTTTCTGCACTCGATACACAAACGTCGTTACTGTAAGGAGCCGCTGCGATATCGTCATTTTCCGGTCACAATGATTTGCTTCATTATCAAGGGCACGGGGACACTATTGATCGATAGTAAGCTTATTGAAATCAAACCTCTGCAGCTCTATATATTCAAGCCCAACATGGATATCGAAATCGCTTTACAGTCCGAGTCGATCGAGTATTACACAGTTATGTTCAGACATTTCACAAGTGCTGCTGTGGGTAAAAACCATCAAAGCATTCAACTACTCCGTGCGCCTCTGCCTGCATTTCCTGCGGGTTATATTCCTATGGAAGATCCCGCAAATGTTCAAGCACTACTTCGCTCCCTCTATGAGAAAAGAAATGAGCCTGCGGATCCTTTCCAGTCTCATATTCAATTCCAGGAGCTGCTGCAGCAAATTCTTCAGGCTCCTGTCCATGATTCCGTGAAACCTTTAATTCGGCACAGCATACAGCAGATCACAGCGTATATGCAATCGAACTTTGCAGGCAAGCTCGACATGGTCAAGCTTGCGGCAATGGCCGGGATGACGACCAGCTCCTTTTCCCGATTATTCAAGAAAACCATAGGGGTATCCCCCATTGAATATTTGACTCAACTGCGCATGGAAAGTGCCAAACACCTATTGTCCAAACCCGGATACAAGATTAAGCATGTATCCGCGGCAGTCGGCTATGAAAATGAGTTTTATTTTAGCCGAATGTTCCAGCAAAAGGTCGGCGTATCCCCTACTTTTTTCATGACGAGGTATAGGTTGAAGATCGCCGTTGTCTCTTGCTTGAAATTCCAGGACAGCCTGCGTTCACTTGGCATTGAGCCTATCGTTCATGTGAACTGCTTCAAATACCCCGGTATGGGAGACAGCGAGCACGCTCATGTTTTGTCCTGCCGTTTGCAGGAGCTTGAGCACGCTCAGCCCGACGTCATCATCGCCGACATGTTCCATCAAGAGTTTCAGGAGGAATTAATCAGGATTACACCTACCGTGATGTTTGCCGTAGATCCAGATTGGAGCGTCAACTATCGAAATATAGCCGAGCTGCTTGGACGAGAGGAAAAGGCGGAGCAGGAACTTAACCAGTTGGCTTTACATACGACTGCAGCACGGAGACTGCTTGCACGCAGTATGGTTAATCAGACGGTTACGCTCATGCAGGTCAACCACCTTTTTGTCAGGATTCAGGGAACGATCGATCATCCCCTCAATGAACTGATCTACCAGGAGCTTGGTTTAAAACCCGGCAGCAATATGCCCCTGCAAACCAAAAGCATTGAGTTGGCTCCGCAATGGCTTCCTCCGCTGGAGACCGACCATTTGTTTATTCAAAAAAACCATCTGCGTGCGGGCAGTGAAAACATGTACGAGCAAATGTGCGGTACGCATGCATGGAAGGCGATCAAAGCCGTTCAACAAGGTAATGTTATGTTAATTCCCAATTGGTTTAGTATGAGCTGGACGTCTGGTGGCAGAAGGGCAATTATTGACCAACTAGTAGAGTATCAAAAAAATACAAAATAACAGACAAATTACGATATGGACTTCCAACGCCCAGAAGGTTAGCATCAATAATGAAAATCATTATCAATAGATGCTAACTAAACAGGGGGAAGAGAAGAGAAGTATGAAGCACATTTCTATTTTAATCGGACTCATCCTGCTGCTGGTTCTGGCAGGCTGCGGCATTACTCACACCAATCTTGGTGGCAGTCCCGGTAATTCAGCACCCGCCGCTACTGAAGCGGTTCAACCGAAGGAAGCAGTACCTGTCAAAGAGAACAGCAGCACCGCTATAGTCAATAAAACGATAACCCATGAAATGGGCACATTCACTCTCAACAAAACACCGGAGCGTGTTGTTTATTTATTTGCCGGCGCCGTCGACATTGGAGTCGCACTTGGAGTCAAGCCTGTCGGTGCGGTAGAATCTGTCGATCAGAAACCATGGTTCCGCTATTTGGGCAGCACCATGAATGGGGTAAAGAGCCTCGGTGAGGAATCGCAGCCGAATATCGAAGCGATTATTGCTCTCAAGCCAGACCTTATTATCGCAACCAAAGTTCGTCACGAAAAAATATATCCGCAGCTTTCTTCCATCGCGCCCACCATTGTAACCAAAGATTTGGCTGATTGGAAGGTAAATATCAAACTGATGGCAGACGCTTTGAATAAACAAGAGGCCGAAGCGACAATCATAACGGACTGGAATACTCGTATAGCCGGGTTCAAACAAAAGATGGGCGACAAGCTGCCTACAACCGAGGTTTCGATCATCCGTTTCGAAAAAGATAACAGCGCCAAATTTTATGTGACCGGCTTTCCCGGTTTAATTATTAAAGAGCTCGGCCTGCCAATTCCCAAGGCACAACAGATTGAAGGCCTTACCGGCTCTGGGGTCAATCTCATCTCCAAAGAGCATATTCCTCAGTTAGACGGTGATTATATATTCGATATCACCACGCAGCTTCCCGATCAAAAAAACACTCTTCAATATCAGCAGGAGTGGATCACCCACCCGATTTGGAAAGATTTAAAGGGAGTTAAGAACGGAAAATATTTCAAGGTTGATCCCATCACGTGGAATCTCGGTGGAGGTGCCTTGGCCGCCAAGCTGATTCTGGATGATCTCTACACCCACTTTGGTATCCAATAAGTCTACTCAAAAGTTATTCGCCCTTCGTTTTCACTTCATTTGTGAGAATGAGGGGTTTTTGCTATCCAAAAAGATTGACAAAGCACAATATCCTTGTTTTAATCATCTTATTGAGAATCATTATCGTTACTAAAGGATTGAATCGAACTACTGGATCGGAGACTCGTTTTTATGACAAATAAACCCAGCTCCCCAACGCCCCATTCTGTATGTTTTCTTACCTCCATCCGCAGCCGTCGGCATCATAAGCGGTACAAACTGCAGTACAGCCATTTTCCGGTTTCGATGCTCTGCTTGATTACCCAAGGCAAAGGCACTGTGCTCATAGATCAGAAGCGTTATGAATTTGAACCTCAACAATTATATTATTTAACTCCAGGCATGAACATAGAGCTATCTGTGGAGTCCGAGAACCTGGCCTACTACTCCCTGGAGCTTGAGCACTATGTCGGTTCACAAGCAACAGCCTCAGCCGCAGGCAGTCACAAAATGTTGAATTTACACGGCACAGATACACCTTTGTTTCCCCTTGGCCTTATCCCTATCCGCAAATCGAATACCCTTCTTCATAAAGTTCAACAGCTGTATGAGGACAGCCTCCAGCCGAATGATCCATTCAAGCACCATTTACAATTTCAGGAGCTGCTCCTTACCATTATCGAGCATTCCACGGAACAACAACCGACTGAATTTCCTGCTGCACAAGGTATCGAGCAGGCACTTGCTTATATGCAAACACACCTTGATGAACAGCTGGAGATGAAAACTTTGTCGAAAATGGCAGGACTGACAGCGAGCTCCTTTTCCCGCTTGTTTAAAAAAACGGTTGGAGAAACTCCTGTTGCTTATTTAAGTCGTCTGCGCATGGACAATGCAAAGGAGCTGCTGGGCCAGCAGGATTGTAGGATCAAGGAGGTATCCAAGGCTGTCGGCTACGAAGACGAATTTTATTTTAGCCGTGTGTTCCATCGCACAGTAGGTGTATCTCCTACACTGTATATGAAGCGAAACCGGATGAGGATTGCTGTCGCTTCCTGCACCCGGTTTCATGATAACCTGCTATCGCTTGGTATCGAGCCTGTCGCCTCGATTAATTGCTGCCGCTATCCGGGTATGTCCGATGCTGAATATGAGCACCTGCTAGCTGCCCAATGGGAAGAGCTCGCTCGTGCGCAGCCAGACCTGATCATAGGAGATCGATACCATCAGGGCTTCCATCATCAATTCAACAAGTTGGCCGCATCATCGATACTGCTGACTAGTCCGGATTGGCTTGTCAATTATCGCAAGCTGAGCTCCATGCTTGGCAGGCATCAGGAAGCTGAAGCTACGCTCAACCAACTTGCTCTGCGTGTTACGTCCGCGCGGCGTATGCTGCATCATAGCATGGAGAACAAGACGGTCAGTGTCATGCAGGTTACCCACGCTTGTGTGCGAATACATGGTACCGTCAACCATCCTTTGAATGAATTGATCTATCATGACCTTGGTTTAAAGCCGGGAAGAAATGTGCCCTTGAATTCTCTATCGTTGGAGGTACAGCCTGAATGGTTGCCTCCACTGGAGGCTGACTATGTATTTGTGCTGCAAAAAAACGTTCGTGCTGGCAGCGAGGCTATCTATGAACGCATGCGCAGGACGCATGCATGGAACTCCATTCAGGCCGTCCAAAGTAATCAAGTGAGGCCCATCCCGCAATGGGTCCGCATGAGCTGGACACCTAATGGAAGAGCTGCGATTATCGACGAAATTTTGAGTATAACAGGCACGGAGCACACTTCGAGCTAAACCGCTTTGCCGTTCATTATCTGCATCAAATAAAAAAAGCCTGACTGCTTCCTCAGGGAAGCAGTCAGACCTATTTAATGATGTTAAAAGAAAAAAGGACTTCCGTAACCGTAACCACCGTAACCACCATATCCTCCATACCCACCATAACCTCCATACCCACCATAACCGGCAAAAGGGGCCGTACCCACTGCCAACAGATCGAATAATACGAGTGGTATTAATGCCGATACTCTCGCTTTACCTTTTGAGGGAGCCACGATCAAACGGTTTCCACTGATGCGAACCAGCTTGCCGCTTACAGCTGTACCGTCTTTTTTGATTGCATAAATGTTCTTGCCCAGCAGCTTCTGAACATCCTTCTTGAGAATCGTTGGACGCATGTCATCAACCTCCATTCTTAAGCCATACCCGAGTTGCACGGCTTACCGTGTCTCAGGCTACGCTATAGAGTATGGAAGTCAACACCCAGTTGCTTGTACAGTTGTACCGTTACACTTTACGCAATCGGCCTAATTCGACGGTTATCGCTTCAATCTCGCTAATGCTGAATTTCGATTTAGAAGCTACCATTTCGTACAGGTCTTTCAAATCCTCATATTGATTATCGTTCAATGAAGATGCCTTGAGTGCAGCTCCACTTGCCATCCGCAGCTTTTTTTTAATTTCTTCCATCATGATTTCCGTGTTGGCCAACGTATTTTCTGTTAAATCCATGGCTCTTGTCATCCTTTCCCGACCCAGCTCGCCAATAGGCTAACCTGTCCTCTTGTAGTCATTCGTTTATTATACCACGTTTTGTGATGACACCGAGGATAGTTTATAATAGGCTGACAAGGAGGCGATTTCCATGATTCACACCCTACATCTTCAAACCAACCACCGCGATGAAATGATCGATATCACTCAACACATAACCAGGCTCTTAAAGCAGGATGCGATCGAGGATGGTACCGCTGTCATTTATTGCCCACATACGACTGCAGGCATAACCATTAATGAGAATGCAGATCCTGATGTAAAAAGAGATGTACTTATGCGTCTCAATGAAGTCTATCCATGGGAGCATCCCCAATACCAACACGCCGAAGGCAATACGGCTGCCCATCTCAAGGCGATCACTGTCGGCTCCTCACAAACTGTACTCGTAGCAGGCGGGCGGCTGATTCTCGGTCGTTGGCAAGGTATTTACTTTTGTGAATTTGATGGACCTCGACAGCGACATGCTCTGGTTCAATTCACATCTAGCTGAGCAAGCCTTCACTCAAAAACTTCACATGCTGCTCGGCCAGCTTTTTGACATCCTCATACGACTGCTTGTAATGAATATTATAAGAAATAAATCCATGCATAGACATGAACAGACTCCAGGGCAGGCTGTACATTTTCGACTCATTATTCGGTTGACGGGCAATAACGGAACGCACTACTGTCGCGAATAAATCGAGACATTCAGCCTGCTCGGTACGTGAGTATTTTTGCAGCTCCGGATCGTTAATCATAAACATAATTTCATAATGATAAGGATTCTCAAGACCAAACCTGATAAACTCCTGCATCAGCTTCTGCAATTGTCCAACATCGCCCATACGGGTACGTGCCAGCATCTCGCGTTGACGATTCAGCAGCATATTGAAATCCTCATTAACCAAAGTATAAAATAAATCCGCTTTTTCCTTAAAATGATAATACAGCGCTCCGTGACTGTATCCCATGGCTTGGGCGATACTGCGCATCGTTAAAGTTTGATACCCGTGTTCAGCGAAAAGCTGTCGTGCTCCCTCCAGAATCCTTTCGCGACTAAGCTCTTGCGCTACTGCTTTTCTGGCCAACACCATTCACTCACTCTCTGTGGATACTCTCAGGAAAATCTTCACAACTCATAGTTTATCATTTAATCATGGTATAGCAAGAGGAAATACCGGCAATATGATCTGATAATGATCTTATATGCCTGTGGTGCCCGCCCCATCCTGATTCCCTACTGCATGCTCTATGTAGCGTTCATCACCCTGTATAATCACGCCTTGACCCTGTGTAACATCCTGTACCCATCCAATAAAAGCTTCCGCTTCGCCTGCAGTCGGCAAACAGATCAGGGTTACCTTGTCCGTAAAATGGGTGTCTTCAACCAGCACTTTGCGACCACGCAGCTCGTTCTCCATTTTGCCATGCCATGTATAATCGATCTCCACACGTATTTCCTTATGCAATACCTGATAGACCGGGACGGCTGCGGCGATACCAATAACAGCTCCATCGGTATAAGCACGAATCAGTCCACCAGCCCCCAGCATAATTCCGCCAAAATAACGCGTAACCACAACGACGACGTTTTTCAAGCCCTGATTCTTGATGACCTCCAATATCGGACGGCCCCCTGTCCCGCTCGGTTCTCCATCGTCAGATTGCTTCTGGATCTCGTCCCGCTGCCCGATCATGTAAGCCGAACAGTTGTGATTAGCCAGCTTATGCTGCGCTTTGATGCTTTCGATAAAACGTACAGCCTCTTCCTCTGTAGCCACTGGCCTCGCATGTCCGATAAACCGGGATTTCTTGATCACCATCTCATCGACTCCCGGCCCTTTGACCGTTTTGTACTGAGCCAGCATTAGCAAGCTCCCTCCTTAACCTCACATCAGTACCTGATTTGCAAAAAAGCAGCACACCCATCAATAAGCTAAGGGTGCGCCGCTCGATCCAGCATCAACATACATTACTTGGTAAGTCTAGCTTCCAGTTCTGCTTTTTCTTTCTCGTATCCAGGCTTGCCCAACAGAGCAAACATGTTCTTCTTGTAAGCCTCAACACCCGGCTGATCGAATGGATTAACACCCATCAAATAGCCGCTGATTCCGCAAGCTTTCTCGAAGAAATAAACCATGTATCCAAATGTGTATGCACTTGTATCCGGAATGGTCACAATCAGATTCGGTACGCCACCATCCGTGTGTGCCAGCATCGTGCCTTCGAACGCTTTTTTGTTAACAAAATCCATCGTTTTTCCGCTCAGGAAATTAAGCCCGTCCAAGTCTTTCTCGTCCGTACCGATTGTAATTTGCTCTGCTGCTTCCGCAACCTGAATCACGGTTTCAAACAACGTACGGTTCCCCTCCTGAATGAATTGCCCCATGGAGTGCAGATCTGTTGAGAAATCAACAGCAGCCGGGAAAATCCCCTTGTAGTCCTTGCCTTCGCTTTCTCCGAACAGCTGTTTCCACCATTCCGATACAAAGTGCAAAGAAGGCTCATAATTAACTAAAATTTCTGTTGTTTTGCCTTTACGGTACAAGGCATTACGAACAGCTGCATATTGATAGCTTTCATTTTCTTCCAGCTTTGGATTGCTGTATACTTCCTTCGCATCCGCCGCGCCTTTCATGATTGCTTCAATATCGACACCGGCAGCAGCAATGGGCAGCAAGCCAACAGCGGTCAGCACGGAATAACGTCCACCTACATCATCAGGAATAACAAAGGATTCATATCCCTCAGCTGTTGCCAACTTCTTCAGGGCTCCCTTGGAATGGTCCGTCGTTGCATAGATCCGCTTACGCGCCTCTTCAACACCGTATTTCTTCTCCAACAGCTCACGGAATATGCGGAAAGCAATAGCCGGTTCTGTAGTTGTGCCTGATTTGGAAATAACATTGACGGAGACATCCTTGCCTTCAAGCAGCTGCAGCAAGTGAGTCACATACGTCGAACTGATGTTATTACCTACAAAATAAATTTCAGGCGTCTTGCGCTTGCCCTTGGGCAGCAGGTTATAGAAGGAATGGGACAGCATTTCAATCGCCGCTCTAGCTCCAAGGTATGAACCCCCGATACCAATAACAACAAGCGCATCCGAATCGGACTGGATCTTCTTGGCCGCTTGTTGAATACGAGCGAATTCTTCCTTATCATAATCAACTGGCAGGTCGATCCAACCCAGATAGTCGGAACCCGCTCCTGTTTTGTTATGTAACTGATCATGGGCCAATCGAATCGGATCGGCTAAATAGTCAATCTCGTGCTGCTGGATAAAAGAAAGAGCTTTGCTGTAATCAAATTTTAGCTTGTTACTCATTTGTCATCCTCCTGATAATCATTATCATGGGTACATAAAGATAGGATACTGTAATTGGGAACTGAATTGCAAGTCCATCATTCCCTCAGTCAGCTTGAAATGCTACAATAAGAGCAGAGGTGATTAGCTAATGAGGGTAGGATTTATTGGTCTTGGCACTATGGGTAAGCCCATGGTAATCAATTTATTGAACAAGGGTTATTCTGTAAAGGTTTACAATCGCACAGCGGATAAGACCGCAGAGGTCGTCGCTCTTGGTGCCGTTGCTGTAAGTTCAGCCGTTGAAGTTGCACAGGAAACGGATGTCATTATGACCATGCTCAAGGACGATGCTGCTGTATTGGAGGTCATTCTCGGTACTACAGGAATCATTCACGGTTTGTCTGCTGGCCAGACAGTAATTGATTGCAGCACCATCTCGCCCGATACAAGCCGGCAGATTCACGAAGCTTTGCTGGAGCGCGCTGTTGACTTTCTGGATGCCCCTGTTACAGGCAGCAAGCCGGCAGCTGAGAACGGCACACTCGCCTTTATGGCTGGTGGCAGATTCGCGGCACTCGACAAACAGCGTTCGCTTTTTGAAGCTATTGGAACGAAGGTCATCTATATGGGCCCTTCAGGCTCCGGTTCCTCAGCGAAGCTCGCTCACAACACGATAGCCGCAGTCAATTTGCTTGGCTTTATCGAGGGTCTGACGATAGCAACCAAAGCAGGTCTCGATCCTGAACGTTTTATTGAAGCTGTACTCGCAGGTGGAGCTTCCAGCAAACAGGCTGAATCCAAAGGCAGCAAGATCATCAACCGTGACTTCAGCTCACAATTTTCACTGCAATTAATGCTCAAGGATCTACTACTGGCAGGTGAACTATCCAACAGCTATCAACTGCCTTTGCCGCTGCAGAAAGCAGCAACCAACTTGTTCCAGATCGGTTTATCCAAAGGTTTCGGTGACCAGGATATGAGCGCAATCGTTCAATGCTATGAAGAATGGATGCAGACGCTGGTCGTCAAGCAAGCTTCCGGCTACGAGCGCCGCAAAAACACGCGTTTACACATCGATATCCCGCTTATTTTATCTGTCCATCAATGGGAGCAGGAAGGCTCATTCACCGGACAAACGATAGAGGGCAAGCTCTATGATTTATCAGAAAGCGGTATGCAGATCGTATCCTCTTTCCCGCTATCGATGGATATGTTCGTCGTCATCCATTTCCCGAAGGAAGCGGATCTCCCTCCCATCACCGCCCGGGTCATCCGAATTGATAATGACAACGGAAGCTTCCGCTATGGATGTATGTTATCCGGACTGGCACCTTATGTACGTCTGAAAATCGAAGATTATATCGCTATTTATCCTTACATATCCGGTGATTACGAATCCACGACACAATAAATTTTTCGCCATACCCGTATTCCCAAAAAATACCCTGTCCAACCGCCATTCATGCGGGCGACAGGGTATTTGTTTTTCATCTTTAAAGCTATTATTCGGCAATGTATGAACAAATATAATCAGTAGCTGTTTTGACTTCCAGCTTGAATTTGGCATTAGCCGGAACAGTGAATTCACCTGTACCGTTAATTTGCAGCCATTCCGTCGTACCTGGCAGCAGCACGCTCAGTTCTCCGGCTTGAATCTCCATAATTTCCTTGGTATCCGTTCCGAATTCATATTCACCAGGCAGCATAATACCAAGCGTTTTTTTAGTGCCATCGGCGAATACGATTGTACGGCTTGTTACTTTTCCGTCGAAGTATATATTCGCTTTTTTAATAACGCTCACTTGCTCAAATTGTGACATGGTTGGGTTCTCCTTTCACTATTCTTTCTTATTTCAGCAGCTGCTTCACACGTGCTACTACATTTTCAACCGAGAAGCCGTACTCTTTAATAACAACAGGGCCCGGAGCTGAAGCACCAAAGCGGTTAATACCCAATACATCGCCTTGATCACCCACATAACGATCCCAACCGAATGAATGTCCCATCTCAATGGCAAGACGCGCTTTAACGCCAGGAAGAATAACGGAATCTCTGTATTCCTGGGATTGCTTGTCGAACAGCTCCCAGCTTGGCATACTGATGACACGAACAGCAATTCCTTCTGCAGCCAGTTCCTTCTGTGCAGCGATAGCCAGTTGTACTTCTGTACCGGTAGCGATCAGCTGTGCTTGTGGTTGACCATTGTCCGCATCGGACACTACATAGGCACCGCGTTTAAGTGAATCCTTCGCTTGCACAGTACCATCTAGTTTTGCTGCTGCTTGACGGGAGAAGATCAAGGCTACAGGACCTTTTTTGTTCTCAACCGCATAACGCCAAGCTGCCGCTGTCTCGTCGCCATCTGCCGGACGGATCACGGTAACACCCGGAATCACGCGAAGTGCAGCTAATTGCTCGATAGGCTCATGCGTAGGACCATCTTCACCGACACCGATGCTGTCATGTGTAAATACGTAGATAGCCGGTACACCCATAATGGAAGCCAGACGAATTGCCGGACGCAGGTAATCCGAGAATACGAAGAACGTACCGCCGAATACTTTCAAGCCGCCATGCAGCAGCATTCCGTTAACCGCAGCACCCATACCGAATTCACGAACACCATAATAAATATTTTGGCCGTTATAATTTTTGGCTGTTGCTACGCCAAGATCCTTCAAATGCGTCATTGTGGAGGACTCCAGGTCAGCAGATCCACCCACGAGCCAAGGTACATTTTTGGCAATAGCATTCAATACGATACCGGAAGCCGTACGTGTTCCTTTATCAGCAGGTGCGCCTTCTGGAATATCCTTATCCCAGCCTTCAGGAAGGTCGCCACTAATAGCCGTTTCAAACTGCTTAGCCAGCTCTGGATAAGCTTTAGCATATTCAGCAAACATTTTTTCCCAAGCTGCGTTAGTTTGGATACCTTTTTTCTTCACTTCAGCAAAATGCTCAGTTACAGCCGCAGGAACGAAGAAATCTTCTTCTGCTTCCCAAGCATATGCCTTTTTGGTTAACACTACTTCTTCAAGACCAAGCGGGGAACCATGCGGTCCCAAATGTCCGCCCTTGCCACCTTTGTTCGGGCTGCCGTATCCAATTACCGTTTTCACTTCAATTAAAGTAGGGCGATAATCCGTATGAGCCTGATTCACAGCTTCATGAATGGCATTCAGGTCGTTACCGTCGTCTACACGAAGCACCTGCCAGCCATAACCTTCAAAACGCTGCATGACATTTTCGGAGAATGACAGGTTCAGCTCGCCGTCGAGCGAAATATCATTGGAATCGTACAAAACAACCAGCTTGCTCAGCTTTAAATGTCCAGCCAGTGAAGCTGCCTCGGAGGAAAGACCTTCCATCAGGTCGCCATCGCCGCAGATCACATATGTATAATGATCCACTACACGGAATTTATCTTTATTATAAACAGCACCCATTTGTGCTTCTGCAAGCGCCATACCAACAGCCATACCCAAGCCTTGTCCCAAAGGACCCGTAGTTGCGTCTACACCCGCTGTATGTCCAACCTCAGGGTGACCCGGAGTTTTACTTCCCCATTGACGGAATTGCTTAAGCTCTTCCAGTGGCAGGTCATAACCGCTTAAGTGAAGCAAGCTGTATAGCAGCATAGATCCGTGGCCCGCGGATAATACGAAGCGGTCGCGGTTAATCCAAGTCGGATTTTCTGGGTTATGATTCATAAATTTCGCAAACAGCTCGTACCCCATAGGTGCAGCACCCATTGGCATACCGGGATGTCCGGATTTCGCTTTTTCAATTGCATCGATCGACAACGTACGAATCGTATCGATGGATAATTGTTCGATCGCTTTATTAATTACCGTCATAAATAGAACCTCCTAAATTTGTTGGCGCAATTTGGACTCCACACAGCTAAATATCGATCATGTTAACGTGTGCATAAAAGCCTTTAGCACAAAAAAGCTCACTCGCACCATTTTACCATTGTCCGTTTCGGTTTGCCAGCCAAAACCTGCGGACAACCAAAAAAAAATCATTTTTTAAAAGTAAACCGCATACGAAGGAATTCTCCTTGCGTTGACGAATATGTAGTATTCGGATTTAGAATATAGGGGTAATTTGAACGATGGGAGTCGATCATGAATCATTTATTATTAGAGTTGGCTAATAAAAGTCAAACCTATCGAAAGATGCTCAACTTATATTGGATAACGATTATATTGACCATCGTGTTGGAATTTCTGATCCATCGTTTGGAAACGTTCTCGGCTCCCTACACGTTTTTCTATATACTGGTCATGCAAACCTTAGTGCTGTCAAGCATTACCGGAGTCGTCGAAATGCTGTACCGCTATCGCAAGATCCATAACGACGATCTTTTAATCGTGACCGGTATTATTTACGCATCCAGCATTATTTATATGAACCCGACGATTGGCATCGTACCCGCGATTTATATATTCCCGATACTCACGTCCGTACTCTCCTTTAACAAGAACCGTATCCTGCTTGCTTATTGCCTGGTCATTGTCAGCTTTACGGCTTTATACGCTTTCTCCCCAATTCTTCGTGTCAGCATGCAAACTAATGAATTGATTGGCATCCTGTTTCTCTATATCGGGGTGACTGTTATCGCTATGACCATTTCAAGCAACGGCATTGAACTGCTTAACAATCTGAAGCACACCACGCAGACCAAACAGGAGCTGCTGGTCAAAACGATTATTATGGACAAGCTTTCCAAGATGGATGCTTTGACGGATCTATACAACCATAAAACCTTTCATGAATATTTGGAAAAACTGATTGATCAAAATGAACGCAACCACCTTCCACTGCAGCTAGCTATTCTCGATATCGATAATTTCAAGCACATTAATGATACCTATGGTCATTGGGTGGGAGATATTATTTTACAGCGTGTTGCCCTGATCATCAAAGAAACCGTAACTTCCAACGACTTTGTCGCTCGTTATGGGGGTGAGGAATTTGCCATTATTTTTGCCGATAAGTCGATGGATCAATCGTATCTCATTGCCGAGCAGATCCGCCAAAAGCTCAATTTAACACTGCACCCCGAATTGGATTCCAAAGCTGCCACGATCAGTATAGGTCTGCAAAATTATGCCACAGGCGAAGGCAAGGAAGCTCTGTTCAGAGGAGCAGATGCTTCACTCTATATCGCCAAGCGATCCGGCAAAAACAAAACGGTCGTTCAAATGCCTGCTTCTCAACAATCTGCTGGAGGTTGATTCCAGACTGAATATAGGCCAAAAAGACTGCCCTTAAGAAAAAGGTACAGTCTTTTTTTGTGTGTTCTGCTATTTAATTAAATACGACAGTTTTATTCCCATGCACGATAACCCGATCTTCTACATGCCACGAAACGGCGCGTGCCAGCACAATTCGCTCGATATGGCGGCCAATTCGTTTTAGATCGTCAACGTTGTCACGATGACTGACGCGCTGGACGTCCTGCTCGATAATCGGACCTCCGTCAAGCTCCTCGGTTACGTAGTGTGCAGTGGCCCCGATAATTTTCACGCCACGATTATGAGCCTGTGCATAAGGCTTGCCGCCAACAAAGGCGGGTAGAAATGAATGATGAATATTAATAATCCGATTGGCAAAATGTTCAATAAATTTAGGTGAAATAATCTGCATGTATCTTGCCAGCACAACAGCGTCAACTTGACCCATGACCAATTCAAGCTGTCTGCGTTCGGCTTCAGCCTTCGTGTCGGCAGTGACCGGAATATGGTGATAAGCGATCCCGAACGATTCTACCAAACCGCGGAGATCATTGTGATTGCTAATAACCATCGCGATCTCTGCTTCCAGATCTCCAGCCTGCCACTGCCACAGCAGCTCAAGCAAAGCATGATCCTCCTTGGAAACAAAGATGGCCAGACGCTTCTTGCGACCTGCACGGTTAATTGACCAATCCATGCTAAAACGATCTGCTACTTTGGCAAACTCACTCTTCAGTTGTTCCCGACGTCCATCCAGATTATCCAGATCAAATTCGATTCGAATATAGAACATTCCCCCTTGCGGGTCAATCGTGTATTGATCGGACTGGACAATGTTAGCTCCATGCTCAAATAAAAACCGTGAAACCGCCGCAACGATCCCCGGCTGGTCCGGGCAGGCTACAAGCATCCTGGCCCGGTTTTTCAAATCATCTCTAATACTCTTTGGTGCTATATTCGGTGTCATAATACGACTGGCTCCTTATAGATTCATTTTATAGATTGGGCGGTTTACTTGCCCTTGGCAAACCAACCAGTTATCCGTTGATTGATCTGTTCTTCGCTTAGCTCAGGGAACAAACGTTCTTCACTTACGGTATCAAACAACCGTTCCATGGGCTCGCGTCCATCAGCCTTCTTGGCTTTGGCATCAGTTTTCAAGACATCCCAGGTCTGAAGCACGAAATCCCTGTGCTCGATATCCCGTTTCGTAAAGAAATGGGACAAGCGTTCTACATCTTCCATAAATTGACCGCCAAAGCGCTGTTCCACATTACCGTTAAGCAAAGCAATTTCCACTTCGTACATCGGCCGCTGTGTTTTATCGTTTTTGCCGATCCAAGGTGTTTCCAGAATAAGCGGTAGATGCTTCAGCTTGTCGTGGTGAACGATACGGTTCATTGCTTCAAAACCGATCCATCCAGCCCCGACCGGAGCATGGCGGTCTTTACCTGCGCCCTTCGGATTTTTGCTGTCATTCAGATGCACCACACCAATACGATCCAACCCGACTACCTTGTCAAAATGCTCCAGTACCCCGTCGAGGTTGTTAATAATATCATAGCCAGCATCATGAATGTGGCACGTATCCATACAGACGGACAGCTTTCCGTTATCCCCTACCATGCCAATGATCGCCGCAAGCTCTTCAAAGCTCCGTCCAAGCTCCGAACCTTTACCTGCCATCGTCTCCAAAGCAATGTTCACATTCGTGTCCTTGACGCCTTCGAGCACTTCATTCAGTCCTTGAGCAATCCGTTTCAGACCAAATTCCGCATCCATATCCGTATAAGCGCCAGGGTGGAGTACAATTTGCCTCACACCCAAATAATCCGTGCGCCGAATTTCTTCCTGTAAGAAACGAACCGCAAGCTCGAACGTATCTTCCTTATAAGACCCCAAATTAATAATATAGGGCGCATGTACAATAATTTCACTCATGTTATGCTTGTCCATCACCGCTTTGCCTTCTTCGACATACTGCTCTTCGATCGGCTTACGGCGTGTATTTTGCGGGGCACCTGTATAAATCATAAACGTCGAAGAGCCGTAGGATACAGCCTCTGTCGCAGCATTCAACAATCCTTTATCTGAAAACGATACGTGGGAACCTATTCTGGGCATCGCAGGATTCATCTCCTTTATTTTTCACACCTCTCCATTTTACTAGGATTGGAGCAATAAATCTAGAAATATCAAGTGAAATGTCAGGGCGTAAGCGCCAAGAGTACTTTTGATGATCAACAAAATAAGTTATACTAAGCATGAGGTGACAATTACGATGAACTCTTGGTTTATGTGGTTTATATTATTTTGGGTTTTCGTGCTCATCACGTTTATGTCGATTGGCGGCTTTTTTATGTTCCGCAAATTTATGAAGGTGCTGCCGAAGGCCGATGGCAAGTCCAAGCTTGATTGGCAAAATCATTACGTAGAAACGTCGCGGCATCTGTGGACCGATGAGTCCAAGGCGCTGTTGGATGTGTTGGTCGATCCTGTGCCATCGCCATTCCGGGATATTGCGCGTCACTCGATTGCTGCCCGGATCGCACAACTCGCATTGGAAGGCAACGCCTCCTCGATCACTCGGGAGCATTGCATCGAAGGTTATATTTTGGCCACTCCCAAACGCGATTACAATAGCTTGACCTCCTACCTGGACAAAAAGCAGATCGATTACAGCGCGTATCGACATCTGCTGAATTAATGCGATCTATCGGGTATGAGCAAATAAGGGCGTCACCTCACAGCCACTTTGGATGAGGAACAGCCCTTATTTGTTTTGCCAGATCGAAATTTCTCTTGAGAAAAATCGAATTGATTAACCTTTATACGCTCCGTTGTTTCGCTTAACGGGTGTCTCGCAATGCCTTCAATCTTCCTGGATAGTCCGTAATGATACCAGAAACACCAGCATCCAGTGCCTTGCGCAGATCCTCTTCATCATTAATCGTGTAGGGATACACATATAAGCCGTTTTGTATCGCATCCTGTACGTCCTCAGCTTCAAGCAAACGATATTGGGGATGAAGTGAATATACCTCGACACCTGTCGCTTCCGCCATCTTCCGATGATTTTGGAAATTAGCCACATACAAAAGGCCAATCTTAAGCACAGGCTCCGCCTGCTTCAGACGAACCAATATTTTATGATCAAAGGAAGATACGATCACGTTATGCAAACGGTCAAACTGCTGAAGAAGCTCCAGCAATCGCTGCTCCAGACGGCTGCTATAGGCGCACTTCACTTCTATATTAATGAGGATGTTATGTGGTATAAGCGCGAACACCTCTTCTAATACAGGAAGCTTCTCTCCAGCAAAATGGGGGGAAAACCAGCTGCCCGCGTCCAGTTGCTGAAGCTCTTCCTGTGTCATTTGGCTAATCAAGCCTTGGCCATTGGTTGTACGGTCCACACTGGCATCATGGCATACGATAAGTGCTCCATCCGCAGATTCGTGGATATCGAGCTCTAACGCCTCTGCTCCCTGCTCCACAGCGAGCCCAAATGAACCCAGTGTATTTTCAGGAGCTTCTCCCGCCGCCCCGCGATGGCCGATGATGATCGTTGTATTACCGTTTGTTTGCATAATGCGATCCTCCTACACATATATTGAAAGCTGGAAGGCTTGCCTGGCAAGCCTCTCTTGCAGATGCCAATCCTCGTTTACGGTAACCATTCAAACCATGAACAGGGTCAAGTTCCGCTAATCGCAGACGCTCAACCCTGTTCCCAATAGATTGTGGGCAATCAAATTCGAATATCCAACGTTTTGCCTAGATTCGGATGCTGAGCCGCAGCAAAGTCCTGCAGCATCACAGCTGCCTGGGCAGCTTGTGTATCTTGTACTTTGCTTAACAAGGTAATTCCAACGGCTTGCTTCAAAGCATCTCCAGTACTGACAGCAGCTAATGCACTACTAATATCCATGTTATTACCTGCTTCCCTGGTTCAATATTAAAGCCCACATCATACATATCGGCTAATGCACATGCATTTTTTAGCTGCAGTGCTCCCAATTGTTCATCTGAAGGTTACTCCCTAAGTGCATCACGCAGCTTGCTGGACATACTGCCTTCGTCTTTGCTGTGTAGAATATCCCTAAGTCTAACGATCTCCTGCTTTAATCTCCTGTTTTCCTGGCTGAGCTTCTCCATATTATCCAGCATGATCGGCTCCCGCTCAAGAGCATCCAAAGCACTCATCACACCTTGAACGAAATCATCGTTCTCCTGGACATACTGATGAAGCTGGTCCCGCAATTCATTGCACTTATTCTTATGAAGATCGCTCATGTTTATCCACCTATACATTTATTTTCTATGCAGCAGCTCAATTCTGCGCTGCTTGTCCATTACTGATCTTCTTCCCCTTCAGTGGCATACCCGGCAATGGCCAGCAGTTCTCCATTGTGCTCAACCTTCAGCGCATAGGCAAGGGCTATCACATTATCTCTGGATGGATGAATCCTGCCATTCTCGATTGAATTCAGGATAGAGTAGCTGATGCCCGATTTCTCACCAAGCTTGCGTAAGGAAAGGTCCCTCTGCTGTCGTAACTCCTTCAGCTTGCTCGCAAATTCCATTGATCTTTCTCCTCGCCTGGGTCCCCTTATAAAGCTCAATTATGGGGATCGATTTACTGGTATTATACCATCAACGAAGACAATACCCCAACACAATACAGCCAATTCCCATGATACAATGTTCATTTTGTGTAAAAGAAAAACACTTGGCGTGATAACATCAAGATTGAATGCATTACATATTAACCTTCGCAACAAAATGATATCAATAATATAAACAATATAAAAAAAGAAGACCCTTGAACATCAAAGGTCTTCTCGTCTGCAACCAGTATGCGGTCGGCGGGATTTGAACCCGCACGTCCATGGGACACTACCCCGTCAAGATTGCGTGCTAAAACAACTCTACGTATCTTCTAGATGTTGTTTCATCCAGCTAAGTTACTTATTTCCCTTGTTAGATTTCAATTCTTCCTCGGCTTTTATTCGAAATTCATTATACTTATCATCTTCCGTTAGTTTAATTATCTCTTTCAATTTAAGTTCATATAACTCATTAGGAGAAAATACAGGAACATAGTAAAAAAAGTCAACAAACTTTATTTTATTATCTCGAAATGCACTCTTTGTATATAATTTAAGCTTATATTCAAAATAATACTTTTCGTATTTTGCTATTTCGTCACTACTTGGGTGAGGATAACCAAATTTTTCAAAATAACTTAATTCCACTGGTTCAGTAACATCAGAAGAATAGGTTATGGGTGAATTATACATAACATCTTCCTTGAGTCTTCCGTAATTCTGCAGTACATAAGTCATACTTTCTGCAAGTTTGGTATCAGTTTTTTTCATTCCAGGGCTATAGTTATCTAACACCTTCTTTATTTTGTCTCTGTCAGAATTTTCCAGACCATTATCGTTAAGTTTTTTGACTCCATTTACATAAGCATTAAATGTATGGATTTCGGCTAACCTCTTTACAGACAAAATATGGCTCTTCATTATATTTGCCTTTAAGTTATATATTGTTTCTCCAAAATCTGTAATGGTCAAATCTAAGTATTTTAATGCTAACTCCGCATCTCCTTTAGAGAAATTTTGCATTGCTTTTTTATATGGCTCAGGAATCTCTGCGGCTTTTTTCTTTTCTTCTTCTGCCTTCTTTGCTTCTTCTTCCTTTTTCGCTTGTTCAATTTTCATTTCTTCGTTTTTCTTCTTTATGCCATCAAGTTCTGCCGTGTATGTAGCATTATCTGTAATCTTTAAAATCTCTTCGTATTTTGTGATTGCTTCTTCATATTTTTCTGCTTTCACCAATGGGTCTACTTCACTTTTTATTGAAGCAATTTTTTCTTCTTTGCTTGTACAAGCAGAAATAGTCACCATAAAACAAATGCTTAGAATAAGCATAAAACAGGGCTTTCCTCCCATGTTTTCTCGCTCCTTGAAGTAAAATTTACCAATACGACTATATCGTATTTATACTGTATTTTCATTAGTTTTCTAAAACTTTATTCTGAAATATTCATAGCATTACACTGAACATGCTGTACGACCAGTAGCAGCAGTTTAACATTTCCGCTTAGAAAGTGAAATGAAAATATGGAAAAAGAGCCCTTACTTAGAACTCTTGGGTAGTAAATTTAAGCAAAAAAACCACTCCCTATTCAGAATTTAATGTCCTGATAAGAAAGTGGTTTAATGGATTGGAATCGTGTCCTGAGATAAACACTATCTAATCATAACCTTAAAAATTAACAAAACTGTTCATCTACGATGCGGTCGGCGGGATTTGAACCCGCACGTCCATAGGACACTACCCCCTCAAGATAGCGTGTCTGCCGTTCCACCACGACCGCGTATAAGAAATCAAATTGAGGGATAACTTATCACCGATATGGCGACAAAATTTATTATAACTTAAACATTCTGCCGTTGACAAGTGTTTTTTCAGTTCCATTTATGAATTCGTTACAAAAGAGGGTTGCCCGCGACTCCATACACGAGGCTACGCGGCCTACAACGCCGCTCCGACGCCCCCTCTGCTCGAGTTCGAACCCCTCTTGACCCTCCGAGAGCAGCAAAAAACCGCCATTTTACACGGCGGTTTCATTGCTTGCTATTTTACGGAGAGAGAGGGATTCGAACCCTCGCACCACTTACGCAGTCTAACCCCTTAGCAGAGGGTCCCCTTATAGCCACTTGGGTATCTCTCCTTAAAGAAATGGCTCCCCGAACAGGACTCGAACCTGTGACAACTCGATTAACAGTCGAGTGCTCTACCAACTGAGCTATCAGGGAACAACAATTGTTAATTTATCACGAATGCTGCTGCAAGTCAAGCTTGATCAGCTTCAATTTCCCGCTGCAATTTCCACAAGCATATTTCTTCGGATCCAGCTTTCTTTTACGTATATATTCAGTCCGACAGCTTGTACAAACCAATTTATAGCGATAAGGCTCCTTACGCTTAACCGTAGGTAAGGAACGGCAAAATCGCGTCCCGCCCACCTTTTGCAGCAAGGTTTTGAATTCCTCATCCCGATGCTGGTAGCCACGCCCCAAAATATGCAAATGGTAATGGCACAGCTCGTGTTTAATGATCTTTTCGACATCGTCCGCACCAAACTGTTCGAGCTGCCGCCGACTGATCTCGATATGGTGAGATTTGGTGAAATACCGTCCACCTGTTGAGGTTAATCTTCCATTGAAGGTAGCCTTATGCAAAAAAGGACGCCCAAAGAACGCCAGCGAAATTCGCTCCACCCATTGCTGAAGTTGTTCGTCCTCCATGACTTCCCTTCTTTCACAGCATCGCTTTTCTTTTCATATTCTCACTTGAATTGTAACCGCAGCATAGGCTACACTGTCAAGTAGGTAAACGCATTTTCCTATTTTTGCAGCATTTAACCGAACCACAAGCACGAGAGGAGTCCTAATCGACTATGTCCACAATGAGATACACTATCCTTCAGTACAATGATCATATTGAATTTGTCGAAATGCCTGCAACACATGCGTACCAGCTGACCGCTTTGCATTTGCGTTTGCATAAGGAATTGGAAAAGCTGACCGCTTCGAACATACCTTCCTTACCCAAGGTGATTGCCGAATGCGACGCCCTGGATTTGGTAAGCACGGGCTACACGCTTCATCATGGATTGGCATATATCAACCAGCTTGAGCAAACGTTTGCCGCGATTAACGAGCAGGCTTATCCGCTCGTCTCCTTGTTGACCGAAATCCGCGCCCTGCAGGCCCAGCTTGAGCAGTGGTACGAGGATGAAGAAGAACTGACCAATTAGGACCTGCACCCACACGCCCACCCTGCCATATCCTAAACCATCGAGAAAAAGTTAAAGGCTGCGTAGACGCCTTTTTAACTTGATCAAGGCAGGTCGGGAAGGGGGCTGGTTCTTTTGCCACAATGGCTGTGCAATCAATTAATGAGAGCCTATTACAACAAAAACCGCAGACAAATCCGTCTGTTGAACGATTGCTGGTTTTTTTACCGGACACGCGTCGAGGAATCGTCTACATCCCAGCTGTAGCCAAATCCACAACACCCCAAAACAGTTAGAGCACAGACCAGCGAGTCCTCACTCACCGGGCTATGCTCTATTTCAATTTATTGGTATTGTTCAAAAAATCAGGAAGGATTTTTCATCGTCAGGCTTACCCGCCCTTTTTTCAAGTCGACACTGAGTACCCTCACGGTTACGGTATCGCCAACAGAAACGACATCCTTCGGATGCTTAACGAACGTGTTGCTCAGCTGTGAAATATGAACCAGCCCATCGTTCTTGATCCCGATATCGACGAAAGCGCCAAAATCGATTACATTGCGAACCGTACCCTGCAGCTCCATCCCAGCAGTCAAATCCTCAATCTTCAGTACATCCGTACGAAAAATCGGTGCCGGCAGCTCATCCCGTGGATCACGACCCGGGCGCTGCAAGCTATCTAAAATATCACGCAGCGTCGGTACACCAACGCCAAGCTTGGTAGCCAGCTCCACCGGCTCAACCGCCTGCAGCAGCTCTTTCAGCTTCTGAGAGCCCACTTCCTTCAGCTCCAGCTTCAACTCACGGAACAGCTTGTCCACCGCGTCGTAGGATTCTGGATGAATAGGTGTGTTGTCCAGCGGATTTTTGCCCTCGCTAATGCGCATAAAGCCGGCACACTGCTCATAGGCCTTCGCACCAAGACGCGGTACCTTTTGCAGCTGCGAGCGATTGGTGAATTTGCCGTTATCCTCACGGTATTTGACAATGTTCTTCGCCAGTGTACTGTTGATACCGGAAACGTAAGACAATAACGATGGCGAAGCCGTATTCACATCTACACCAACATGGTTCACTGCCGATTCCACGACAAAGGTGAGACTTTCATCCAGTCTTTTTTGCGTCACATCATGCTGGTATTGCCCTACACCGATCGCCTTCGGTTCGATTTTCACAAGCTCCGCGAGCGGGTCCTGGATCCGTCTTGCTATGGAGATAGCGCTGCGCTCAGCCACGTCAAGGTCCGGAAATTCACCTTGGGCCAGCTTGGAGGCTGAATACACACTCGCACCTGCCTCATTGACGATTAAATATTGCAAGCTGCGGTTTTTGATCTCAGCAATCAATTCGGCTACGAACTGCTCCGTCTCCCGTGAAGCCGTACCGTTGCCAATAACTATCAGTTCGACACTGTAGGATTCAATCAGCTTATGGAACTTCGCCTTGGCCTCTGTTATTTTGTTATTCGGTGGTGTTGGATAGGTAACCGCAATCTCCAGCATTTTGCCTGTATCATCAACCACAGCGAGCTTACAGCCTGTCCGAAATGCCGGGTCAACACCAAGCACTACCTTGCCTTTAACCGGGGCCTGCAGCAGCAAATTACGCAAATTCTCGGCAAAAACCTCGATCGCCTGCTCCTCCGCCTTTTCGGTCATTTCATTGCGCACTTCCCGATCAACCGATGGAGCCAGCAGCCGTTTGTAAGCATCCTCCACAACCGCAATCAGTGTATCTCTGACAACCGAAGGTCCTTTAATCAGCTGTTTGTTCATATAGTCATGAATTCGATCTGAGGGCACCTCGAGTGCCACTCGCAGCACATCCTCACGTTCCCCGCGATTAATCGCCAAAATCCGATGTGGTGGCAGCTTGCGTACCGGCTCCTGGTAGCTATAGTACATCTCGTACACGGATTCTACAGCCGCATCCTTCGCTTCCGTATGTACAATGCCTTGGTCAAAAGTAAACCTTCGCACCCAGGCGCGCACCTTGGCATCATCTGCGATCTGCTCGGCAATAATGTCCTTGGCACCTTGAATCGCTTCGTCGGCTGTCTTGACGTTTTTCTCTTCGTTCACATATTTGCCTGCTTCCACCAGCAGATCACCCTGACGTGGCTGGGACAAAATCCACCTGGCAAGAGGCTCCAGGCCTTTTTCTTTGGCTACGCTGGCTCTTGTTTTCCGCTTCTGGCGATACGGACGGTATAGATCCTCAAGCTCCTGCAGCTTGACCGACTTTTCGATCGATATCTTCAATTCATCTGTCAGCTTGTCCTGCTCATCAATAAGCCGGATAACCTCAAGCTTGCGCGCTTCCAGATTACGTAGATAAGCCAACCGCTCTTCAATATCCCGCAGCTGGTTCTCATCCAGCTCTCCTGTCATCTCTTTACGGTACCGGGCGATAAAAGGAATCGTATTCCCTTCATCCAACAAACCTACCGTCGTGCGCACCTTACCCTCAGGCAGCTGCAGCTCGACTGCAATCTGCTTCTGGATACGCTCCAGTATCGCAGCTTTCATCGCACCATCCAGCTCTATATTCGTCTTGCCTTCTTCCATTTGCAGCAATTCTTCTTTTGCCATCAATTCATTGCCTCCTCAGCTAAATAAAAAAACGAGAAGTCCACCAAGCGGACCCCTCGTCATCATCCCTGCATGCATCAAAACTCAATTAGTCCCACGCTAATTTGCAGTGAATCGTCCACCTTACGCATCGTCTCTTCATCCAGATGTGTGATTTTATCTGTAAGACGCTGCTTATCAATCGTACGAATTTGCTCCAATAAAATAACAGAATCCCTGTCAAAGCCATGGGCTTCCGCTTCAATCTCTACATGCGTAGGCAGCTTTGCTTTTTGAATCTGGGCAGTAATCGCCGCCACAATCACAGTAGGACTAAAACGGTTACCGATATCGTTCTGAATAATCAGTACAGGTCGAATACCGCCTTGCTCCGATCCTACGACCGGAGATAGATCTGCAAAAAATACATCTCCACGTTTAACAATCAATAGTTACACCCCGCTTACTAAACGGTCAAGTGTGTTATCCGCTTCTTCCTCCGCCTGAAACGCTTCCGAAGCCATGTTTAAATTGATCTTTGCCATCTCCATGTAACCGCGCTGCATCGATTCCCTCAGGTGACGTTTTTTCCGTTCCACCAAATACAGCTTCATCGCCTGCCGAATAAATTCGCTTCGATTGGAGTTTTCCTTCTCCACGATCCCATCCACTTCCTGAAGCAGATAGTCAGGCAAGCTAATCATGATGCGTTTCGTGTTATGCGCATTGGACACCAAGCATACACCCCCAAAAACATACAAACATTAGTACCATTATGGCGAATATACAGACAATTTATTCAAATCAGTATATGCGCTTCGTATAGCTAATATGTTATACCGCTATAACTCCAAAAATGTGTAAGCAGCATTCCCAGAAGTATGTGTTATACATATTCGCGATACATCGACAAAATCCTTTCCCGCAGCTACAAAAAAATGATAGGAAAAGATACCCACATTTACGGAACCATTCGCTCTAACCTTAGCGCATCAAAGGATTAACCGTAGAAACCACAGCTCCATCACGAATGTAGACACGGGGTACACGATGTGAAATCATACAGGTGATCTCATAATTAATGGTACCCAGCCAATCGGCATGCTCTTCCGCTGTAATCCGTTGATCACCCTGCTTACCAATAATCACAACTTCTTCTTCGTTAAGAATATTATCCATCCCGGTCACATTTACCATACATTGATCCATACAAATTCTGCCGACAATCGGCACCCGCTTACCTCTAACCAAAGCCTCGGCCTTACCCGTCAGCATCCTCGAGAACCCATCCGCATACCCGATCGGAAGCGTTGCTATCGTTTCCTCGCCTTGTGTCCGGTAAATTGTACCATAGCTGACTCCTGAATCGTGAGGTAGGCTTTTGACCATCACTACACCCGTTTTAATGCTGAGTACAGGCTCCAAATCAATAATCTGATGGTTTACTTCCTCGGAGGGATATAAGCCGTACATAGCAATCCCGAGTCTTACCATATTATAAGATACATCCGGACAATCAATGGCGGCAGCGCTGTTACTCGCATGAACATAGGTGAACTCAATGCCACGCTCACGAAAACCTTTTACTATACGATCAAACCGGCGATACTGCTCCATCGTATATGTTTTATCCGCATCATCCGCAGAGGCAAAGTGGGTGAAAATCCCCTCCACCAACAAACCCGGGATACGGTGTGCTCGCTCGATCAGTTCAACCGCCTCTTCTTCAGTAACCAAACCCAACCGATTCATGCCCGAATCTACTTTAATATGAATAGATAGCGGCTTCTCTCTGGGCTCAAGGCGTTCAAATGCATCCAAAACTTCATGACTATATACATTCACCGTTATATCGTGCTTCCAGGCCCATTCCAGCCCCTCTGGGGGCGTGTAGCCGAGTACTAGTATTGGAGCTGTAATACCTGCCTGCCTTAACTCCAATCCTTCATCCAAAAAAGCTACCGCAATATACGTCGCTCCACAGCGCAGCGCTTCCCGGCTGACTTCTACCGCACCATGCCCATAGGCATCGGCTTTTACCACAACCATCATATTGACATGCTCAGGCAAAACCCGACGAAATCCCTGCAAATTAGCCCGCAGCGCATCCAAAGAAATCTCCACCCGTGTCGGACGAAAATACGAATCCATACACATCCACCTTCTCCTAACAATCAAGAGAAGTCCCTTGAATCAAGGAACCTCCCCAAGTTGCAGCTATTCGAAAATATTCAATGTAACTAATGGTAATCCGTTCTTCACCGGGTGTCAATGACAATATGATGACAAGGAGGCCTTGGCAAACATTGGCTGCATCCAGCAATTGCTTGGTGAAGCGATTCCTATTTACCTGTCTCACCCTGAACAGCTTGAGCCACTTTAATCATCTCGGTCATCGGAAGATCTGCCGTAGATAGCCGGAACTCAACACCATCGTACGTCCATGTCAGCATCTTCTTCTCTCCACCTGTAATGACAGCCAGCGTATAGCCAAGATCAACAATATCTCCCGGCAGCGCCGATACCGTCTGCGCCTGCGGACGCGACTCCACCAGCGTATAGTTAAATTTGCCTGAGTAGCGAAGCATCATCGCCTTTTCTTCACCCAGCTTAATCTCGTTCATATCCTGCCGCTTCACACCACTTGGTGTATAAAAAGGTTCGATCACGCCAAATTGAGCTTGTGCCGCACCAGCGGGGGCACTCGTGCTCGTGCTGGCCGCTGCGCCTGCTGGTGAAGTACTGCTTACCGCGCCGTTCGTGTTAGTACCAGGAGCCTTGGCTTGGGTCCCTGTGCCGCTTGCTGTGCTTGAAGCACCCTGGCTAACTGCACCTGTAGTCCCTTGGCCTGCTGCACCTGTTGTACTTCCTGCTGCTTTTCCTGATCCATCAGACGTACCTGCAACCGCGGCACTACTTCCCACTGTCCCGCTGCTAACGATCCCATTGCCAGCGGATGCATTGTTTGCTGTATTCGCTGCTTTCGTACCATTGGCCGCCGCTGCAGTAGGCAGTGATTTCAGGTTCCAGCTTGTCATATTACGCTGCATATCAAAAGAATCCTTTTCGAATTTCTTTCCGAACTCGAATTGGCTAAAATCTACAATCACCATCACATTCGCATTCGCATCCGATACCTCCACATGTTTCGGCGAATAATTCTTTTTGTCCAACCAAATCTTTTGCCGCGCCAACGAGCCGTTCTGGTAATTGGCCATCACATCAAACACATACGCGTTAGGATCGGTTATAAACTGACGATCCTTATCCATGATAATGCTTTGCACCAACGACTGGTACAAATACACCTGTCCCTGATTTTCCGGCCAATCGCTCTGGAATCGGAAGCTCTTGTTCAAATGCGGTGTTAGCACAAACACTCCATCATCATTGCGCAGCACGATTTGCGTAATATCCTTCTTATCGTTCTTCAGTGATATCCGATAATAATGCGGGTTCTGATACCACACCTCCACCTGATACTCCTGCGGCTCCTGCCCCGTATTCAGCACCATCCGTCCAACGCCCTGATAGCTGTCCAGTTTATTGATTACACCGTCCAAATCCTTCACAACTGCCCCTGCATCCTTCTTGCCGCAACCTGCCAGCACCAAGCTTAAAGACACCACCAAGGCAATCACCCACGTGAACCGCCGCATTCCAATCCCCTCCAGACATAAGTAAAAGCAACTGATAACATGTCTATGTGGGGACTTGGACGATTATGCAGACAAGGATGACGAGCTGTGAAAGTTTAGCTTGTTGAAAAGGATTAGAAGAGAGCCGAGCCTTCACGTTCCATCTTTGCCCTTTGTAAACCAGGTATAATACAAAAAGGCCAGCCAGAAGTTTCTGGCTGACCTCATTTTGCAAAACACAAACTTTTTTTATCAGATCGATCTAAAGGTACTGCTCAATTGCGAAGCACTACTATAAATGAGTTGTTCTTAGGCTGTCCGCAGATGATTTACGACCCCATGGCGTTCCGAGAAATGGTAATGCCCAGCGGTCAAGACCGTACCAGCCCGCATTCTTCCATGCCAGCACAAGCCAGGTCGCTAAGATAAAGAGGATAGGATTCGTGCTTAAAGTTCCTGCAAATAAAAAGCTCACATTCATCACTCCGCCAAAAAAAGCAGCTATCCCCGTTAAAAGCCCCAAAATCAATCCCAGCCCTACAAGCAGTTCCCCAAAAGCGACCACAAATCCCAATACTTTCGTATTCGGAAGCACTATATTCTCGAGAAACTGTGCATACCAGCCTGTAACATCTTTGCCGGCTTCAGCTTTAGCTAACGATCCTTTTATAAAGCCTTGCAATGCAGTACCTGCTTTAGCGCCCGTCCAAGCCTCACTTGTTACTTTTCCCCAGCCTGCTGTAATCCACGAATAACCAACATATAAGCGAACAATTAGCCATAGCGCCCCTGCTCTGGTACTGCTGAACAAAAAACTCGATACAGGATTCTCAGGGATCAAGATTTCATTTTTAGCCATTAATTTAAACCTCCTAGTATGGATTTACATTCTTTTATCATTTGTATGATATTGGATACTATTATTGTACCTTATGTTTGATTAGTATAATGTGACATTTATCACTGCTAAATTGGCATTTCTAAGTTTGTTGCAACTATAGTAACAAAGCATATGCAAAAGAAAAAACTCCCATAACCAGTCGATTATAGGAGTTACATCGATACTCAATATGCATTTTTATTTACAAATCCATTAATGATAGTTCGAAAAATTATTTTAATATCAAACAAGAAACTCCAATTCTCAATATAAAAAATATCTAATTTAATCCTGTCTTCAATCGAAGTATCCCCCCGAAGCCCATTTGACTGAGCCCACCCCGTAATACCAGGCCGAATGTGATGCTTAACCATATATTTAGGAATCTCACCTTTAAACTGCTCTACGAAAAATGGTCTCTCTGGCCTCGGCCCTACTACACTCATATGACCGAATAATACATTAAAAAACTGTGGCAGCTCATCCAAGCTAGTCTTACGTAAAAATGAACCAAACTTCGTTTTACGGGGGTCATTTTCTACAGTCCATTGGGTATCCGAGTCTGCTTCTGTCTGAACTCTCATCGAACGAAATTTATACATCATGAAATTTCGTCTATTTAACCCAACACGTTCTTGCTTGAAAATGATCGGTCCAGGGGAAGTCCATTTTATTCCTATGGCAACAAGTATAAGCACCGGACTAATCAATATTATGGCTATGGAAGCAAATAACAAATCAAATGCTCTTTTGAAGAAACGATTTCGAAATTCATCCAAAGGAATATCTCTGACATTGATCAAAGGAATACCTGCAAAATTATCAAAGAAAGGTTTTGATGGCAAATAACCGTAAAAGTCCGGTATAATCAAAGTTTTTACCCCTGCTTTTTCACAGGCATTAATAATTTGGGGATATTTCTCGTGGGCATACAAAGGCAAAGCAATAATGACCTCATCGACCAAATCTTTCCCCAGAAAATACTCTAACTCATCAACCTTACCAAGAATTGGCTTATAATTTTTCGAACTGTGCTCATGCACGGATTGATAATCATCCAAAAATCCTACTACTTCATAACCCAATTCTGGATGAAGAGCCAGATTATCATAGAACTTTTTGCCTAACGAGCCTGCACCCACAATAAGCACGTATTGCTTATTATAACCCTTTTGCCGATAACGTTTTAATGTTGTCTTTAAAATGTACCGATAGAAGCTAACAAACAAAATATTGTTGATTAAAAATAACAATAAATAAGAACGAGAGACATCAAGCTCCTTAAAAACGAACAAAAAGCTTAACAAGAACATCAAACTGATCAAATGTACCTGGACAATGGTAAACAATTCATAAGAAAATCGTTTCTTGCGTTTCGGAGTATAAAAATTCATAAAATAACTAATAAATATAGCAATAACACCATAGATGGAGCTCCACAAAACGTACCTGTTAAAAGGAAGTGTATGATCGAATGGAATAAAACCACTGTCAAACTTCAGCCACCATGAGAATAAGAACACGAGTTGTATGCAAAAGAAATCTGATAGAGCATACAATTGGGATAAAAATTTTTGGCTTTGCCTAACCAAGCAGAATCACCTCACGGATCCAAATCGATTTAATGCCAAGGATAAAATAAATTTCAAAGCAATACCCAAATAAACCAGTCCATTAATTAAAAAATTATACTTTTTCTGATAATGCTTTTTATGAAATAAATACATAGCCCGGTGAAATTCATATATGATTTTAAAAGGCTTACGTCTGCTGCTCGCGCCCTTGTGATGTACGATTTGAGTGTAAGGATAGTAATGAATCCGCCATCCACCTTGTTTGATTCTGTAACACCAATCAATATCTTCTCCGTACATAAAAAAGTCCTCGTCCAGCATGCCTACTTGATCAATGGCTTCTTTCCTTACCATCATAAAAGCACCGACCAAACAATCAACAGGATAGTCCTGATCGGGATCGAGATATCCCAGCTGGTATTGATTAAATCGCGAAACCTTAGGAAAAAGCTTGGAAATGCCAAAAGCGTAGTAGAACGAAGCTAACGGCGTTGGAAACCCCCTTTTACAGGCTTTATCCAGCGATCCGTCAGGAAGGACAATTTTGCATCCGGCAGCTCCAATAGACAGATTCTGATCCATAAAAGCAATCATAGTCTGCAAGGAGTCGGAATCTATAATCGTGTCTGAGTTTAACAATAATATATATCGCCCGGTAGCCAATTTAATCCCAATATTATTACCTTTAGAAAAACCATCGTTGCTTGGATTTTCAACCAGTCTTACATTAGGATATCTACGTTTAATCTCCACAACAGAAGCATCAGACGAATGATTATCTACAACAATAATCTCATAACAAAAAGAAGTTTGAGAATCATATACTGATTGAATGGCATTCAACGTTAATTCACATGTATTGTAGTTTAGGATAATAATACTTAAGTCCATTTTTAATCTCCAATGTACCATTATTGTTCATAGTATACTATCACGTAGTATACCATGAATCCAATTCAAAAGTATAAAATGGGCATAGTAAATTATTTGAAGTATGATGCTAGACTTAATCATAGACATAGAGAACCGAGAATCGAAAATATAAAGCATTCATAAAAAAGGTGTCCGAGATGACGAAAAAGTACGACAAAGAATTCAAGATGCATACCGTTCAACTCATTCAAGAAGATGTGAAGACGGTGGCGCAGGTAGCCCAAGAGATGGGGCTTCACGAGAATACGCTGTACTGCTGGTTAGCAGAATTTAAACAGAATGGTAACAAAGCGTTTCCGGCAGCGGGCAGTTAAAAGCTGATGAGAAATCGATCCGTGAACTGAAAGAGAAAAACGAAATCTTAAAAAGGGCCATGCACTACTTTGCAAAAGACCGATGCTGATCTATCGATGGAGATACGATCATCGCTTCAAGCAACGTGTCGCAAATATGTACGATGTGCAGTTAGACTGAATAGTAGACACAGATTATACTAGATTCAATAACATGAACGAGGGAGCCAGTGTCCCTATATGGCAGTTTCCAACATAGGATATTTGCCAATTGGTATATCTAGAAAACCCATATGTTGAAAACAAGAAGTTATTTTTCCCAATAACAACATCTTTAGTTGGTGAGGTCTTTAATATGTTATATGATGTTTCAGCATGTAGTCGTAAAAAGACATTTCTAAAACCTATATTATCATTTATCCATGCTTCAAATTGATTCAAGTAATCTTTATTTACTTACCTGTTGAAAGAAAGACGGGAAAACTTACAAGAGCCTTATTCTCTTGTTTTGATATTACTCCCGCTTTCTTATTAGCAAATAATAACGGAAAAGCAATAATTAAAACAAAAACAATTATAAATATAACATTTATCTTTTTCATTTTTACTCCATATTCAAAATTTATGATGTTACGATTTTGTAAACACTAGGCTCGTAGCTATATTTTCCATCTTTAGAAACTACTATAACAGATATTTCTTTTGCCTTTAAAACTTCATCTTTATTTAAAACTGCACTAAAGCCTGAATTAAGATAATTTGGATTATTGAAGTAATTAACAACAGTTTCATTCGAAATGTTAGATTTGCTTTGAAAATATTTATCTCCAACTTTAATTATAACTTCTGAAGTTTCGGAATTAGATAAGTTATCCACAGCCCACCCATTTAAATTAACTTCATTGCTATCATTGTTAACATATAATTGTGTGGTATATATAGGATTACCATTAAATTTATCAATGAACATTGAAGGTTTTTTATTATTACTTATAGGAATATTTTTTGTATATACTTCTGATTTAATGAATTTCGAAGGTTCCAAGAATCCATCATTTTGTAATCTATAACTAAAAGCTCTATCTACAGATTCATATATTACCAAGTCTGGTTTAACCTTATTAATAACATCTTCATTTAAATCATCAGAACGAACAACGATTACATTTTTAAAGTTTTCTCCCAAATATTGCGGCATAATACCATAGAAAAATGAATCACAAACAAGTAATAGTGTACCTTTTGCTTTTTCGTTCGAATAAAATTGTATTCCACCATTAGTGAAAAATTGATCCACGTGTTGCTGACTATATATATAATTTTTTAATTCAGGATTTTCTACTTCTTTAACATTTGGATTTTCAACCTCGAGGGTTGGTACAGTCTCATTTCCTACCAAATTATAACCAATCATATTTGCAAAATCAAACTGATTTGTCACATCAACTTCTTTAGTATATAACATAGCGTCATAAAAATATTTTTTATCTTTTATGACATCTTTAATTAGTCCGTAAGTTAAATAAACAGAATAATCCGTCCAATGTGAATCTGTCTTTTTATACATTAGTTTATTTGGTTTCTGCTCGATAATTTTTGCTTTTGGATTAATATAATCAAAATCACTTGGCAGCTCTTTGCCCAGTTTATCAACCGGAGTTTCAATCGTACTTGGCTTAAGACCTTTTATGTACTCTGGGTATACGCTAACTTTACCAGGAGCACCAACAAAAATATAATCGATACCCTTAGAGTTTAAATATTTTTTTACATTTTCTTGAATTTTTGCAATCTTTTTATATCCAATATCATCAATAGGATACTTGTCAATAGCAATTGTCATATTGTTAATCCAATTGCCTCCAGCACCCATCTCTTTGTAGAAATACCATCCATCTTTACCAATAGCAACTGAGCTTGTTGGTGATGTATTAAAAATATTAAAAGATATTTCAGCATGTAGCTTTAATAAAACATTTCTAAATCCTATATTGTCATTTATCCATGTCTCGAAGCCACTTAAGAACTGTGTATTTATTATACCAGTATTAGCTTCAAATAAAACAGGAAAATTTGCAAGAACTTTATTTTCGCCTTTTGATACTGCGCCTTGTATCCTATTAGAAAATAACAGTGGTAAAGATATAAATAAAATAAAAATGATTATAAAAATAACACTTATTTTTTTCATTACTTGTACTCTCCTTAAAATCTAAAATAAATAAATGGACTATATGTAGAACTCATAACATACACAATAGCAATTATAAATAAACAAAATAAGCTGAAATTATAAATCACAAATCTTGTCTTTTTATTTTTTATAAAATCAAAAGACAAAAGTTTATTTTTAATAGGAAATGAGAATATAACACCAAGTAAAAATATAAATAAATATTCTGGTTGCATATACCAAAGAATATTTATATTTGATAATGTTGCTTGTCCTAGTCCAAACATTACTTTTAAATATCCAATAGCATATGTTAGATCAGGTGATCTAAAAAACACCCAACCAATTATAACAACTATAATTGTATAAAACCATTTAATAGGTGCAGGGATTTTAATATTAATATTAAATTGTTTAAAAATTCTTTCGAAAATCAAAAAAACACCATAATACAAGCCCCAAACTATAAAATTCCATGATGCACCATGCCAAAGACCAGTAACGAAAAAAACAACGATTAAGTTAAAATAAACATTACCTTTTCTGTTACCACCTAATGGTATGTAAAGATAATCCCTAAACCAACTAGAAAGCGAGATATGCCACCTTCTCCAGAATTCAGTTATAGATTTTGATATATAAGGATAATTAAAGTTTTCTAAAAATTCAAAACCAAACATCTTGCCAAGTCCAATAGCCATATCGGAATAACCACTAAAATCAAAATAGATTTGCAACGTGTAGCATATAATGCCCAACCAAGCAATAGGTGCTGTAAGATTACTAGGCTCTAACCCAAAAATTTGGTCTGTAACATAAGCCATATTATCAGCTATTATTACCTTTTTAGCTAACCCAATAATAAATCTATGTATACCTTCAACAAATTTATCAGAGGTGCATTCTCTATGATATATTTGGTCATTTACATCTTTAAATCGTACTATTGGCCCTGCAATAAGATGTGGAAAAAAGGAAAAATTAATTGCTAAGTTAATAATATTTTTTTGCACTTTAATTTTCCCCATATATACATCCAAACTATATGATAAACCTTGAAAAGTATAAAACGAAATTCCAATAGGGAGTATAATATTTTTTATTGGTATAGAGGTGTTGAAAATACCATTAATGGTATGCAATGTAAAGTCAAAATATTTAAAATAAAACAACAATAAAAGGTTTAAAAAAACTATTAAAAATAATACTAACCTTCTATTCCTTTTTAACTCTTCTTTTACATTTGTAATATAATTAATTAATAAACTCAAAGAATAATTTATTAAAATTGATATACACATTATAATCAAATATTTTGGACCACCAAAGGAATAAAATAAAAAACTTACTATTGCTAAGTAAATATTTCTATATTCTTTATTACATACATAATATAACAATAAAACAATTGGTAAAAACCCAAATATGAATATTATTGATGAAAAAACCATTAACTTATCCTCTTTTCTTACATAGTTTATAATTTAAAAATAAAAAGCAATTTTAGAATTATTATTACTTTTTGCTAAAAAGCTCTGTTAATTACTATAATATCAATAACTCAAGTTTCGTACCTTGAAAGTGCCCTTAAATGTTGATGTTACTAGGGTTGAAGGATAAAAATTAGCGAACTTGACAGAAAAACAACTTTCACGTTTGGTAAAATGGAAGTGTCGAGCTTACCATCTCAAACAGAAAGGTGCGTAACCCTATGTTAGACTGCAACTCCCTGTCAGAAAAGTGTGAGGAACGCTTTTCAACTATATTTTCCTTGAATCGGTCCATTGCTTCGCCAGGCTGGCATCCGCAAATCGTGTGGACTTCGGCTCTTGCTGTGTTTCAGCTTATCTTCACCTTAGTTATCCAGCAACGCAGTTGGACTCGTTTACTCGAGTGCAGCCGCACTTCGCTACAAGGTAAAGATGTGGTCTATCGTTTCCTGAATCATCCTGGTTTTGCTTTGCTCCCATCGATTTCGTCATGCTTAGTTCGGCTAAATTTACGAATCATTTCTGTGAAATGAAGGAACAACTGTCCAAACGTACACAAGGTTACAAACGGCGTCTAGAGGCATTTTCACGGAAATCCGAAGCGGCTGTAGCTCTCTTGGATCGTGCGATTCAGGCTGGTTTTACAGCAGATTTTGTCTTGATGGATAGCTGGTTCACCCACTCTCCACTGCTGCGTAGCCTGATGTCTAACGGCTTACACGTCATCAGCATGATCAAAGATATGAAACAACGTTACCGAATTGGAGATAAGCGAATGTCACTGAAAGAACTGTATGCGACGCTTCCACATTTGACCAAATCGGAGATTTTGGGGTCCATTTCTCTCAAACCTACTGCGGGTTGCCGATCCAGCTAGTTTTCGTCCAGAACCCGGCTGCACCCACGGCGAAATGGTCCGCGGCCTTTTCCACACTCGTTGCCAAACCCGCAAAAGAACCTACAAAGGTCAAGAGCGAATCTACCTTACTTTTGACATTGAAGTGAAACGTTTTGCAAGACTTATTCGATTATTTTGGCCACATCATTATTTAATGCTTCTTTGGGTTACAGCAAAACCTCTGAATTACCAGTTGTTACCACAAACTGCATAGGTCATGATAAGTATTAATCATTGGCATAATGATTTATAATCATCACTATTTAACATTTTGTTTCTAATGGCCATAAAACTTGATTGTATGTGTTCTGGTACATATCCGTATTTTGTTTTAAAAAATTCATAATTCGTTTCATGATGTCTAGTTATTCCCCAAAAGTCGCATATAATCTATCGCGATTTTATAAGCCCAAACATCAAGACCAGTGTTATCTCTAACTATTAAATCTGTTGAAATTCCTAATAATGTTTTTCTTCCTTCATCATTAATAATACCATTAACTACAACTACTAATCTCTCAACATTTTTTGATTAATCTCTTAAGAAATACCCAACATATTTATCAACATTTCTTTTTTCATCACAAAAAAAGTAAATAGTTTGTCTATTTTTTGTATTAGCATTTTTCTCAACTGACATTATTTTTTCACATTCCTTTTTTATTACAAATTTATCCACTATGATAAGTTGAACTGAAAAATTTCACACTCGAACGAGCAAACGATCAATGACTTCAAGCGGCGATTGATTGACGCGTTTCATGAAAGCTGCGACATGAGAACGGATGACGTAAAATTTATGGAAATAGACATTGTTCACCACATCGTGCTTCAGCCATTTCCATAAGCATTCTACGGGAATAAACTCAGGGCTGTATTTCGGTAAGTAAACCAAACGGAGCCGCGGATGCTGACATAGAAACGACTGAATTTCATCGGCGTGATGTGGTACGCGCATTGTCGAGCACGATGACAATTTGACCTTCTGGATTGCTTTGCAGAATATCATCCAGAAAACGTTGAAATACATTGACCGTAAACTTTTCTTCTTCTCGATGGATCACATGTCCGGTTTCGTAGTTGATCGCTGCAAACAATTTGGCGCCTTTATGCTCACCATGGGTGGCAATCTTTCGCTGTTGCCCCGTGGGGAAACCAGTTATACCGCAAATCCAAATATGCCCATATTATCGATTCATCTTCAAATAAAAGATGATCGATCTACCCTTGAGAAAGCTCTTCTTTGAGTTCGGGCAGTGTCACTACTACACGGAACTGCTTTTGTGTTTCTCCTGATCGGCCCGCACCAGCGTATAAATCGCCTTTGTATAGTTAAAGCCTAACCGATGGAGCAGTTTGTATACCCCTTTGAGCGTATTACGTCTCACCAAACTCTC
>NZ_JAOQIO010000018.1:0-37432 GCF_025567575.1 Paenibacillus baimaensis
TGTCTGATGTCTTCATTCTACTAGCCCCTATTTTTTCTGTCCAATTTACTGTAGCCGATCCATCTTAACTAATGTTGATCGTGAGCGGCAGGGATAGTGAACGTAAATCGCAAAATAAAAATAGAGCGGTTTCTTACATTTAACAAATTAATTTAATGTGGAACTTCGCACTAGATTCCAGTTTGAAGTATCAACGTCTTTTGGCGCTCGTTGCGACTACGCTCCCATTCGGTGAATAGCTACCCAATTGATTTTAAAAAAGGAGTCAGACATCTACACAAAATATGGAACTTGTATAAATACATCCGAGCATATAGTTTTTGTTTTGGAAGGAGTTTAAAATATCTGGATAAATTTAACACTAAGCTATTAGGGGGAAATTATTTTGAGCAAAATTAAAAATTTGAAATTAGTTTCATATGGATTTATTTTAGGAGCGATGTTCTTTGGAGGCATCTCCTATGCAGCATCAGAAGCTGTGAGATTGGATGCTTATTATGGTGTCAAAATATTTCTGAATGGGATTGATAAAACACCAACTGAAAATAAACCTTTTATTGTTGATGGAAGTACATATGTCTCTTTGCGTGCAGTTGCTGATCTCCTTGGCGTACCTATTAATTGGGACGGTGATTACATCGTGGTTCAACTTGGAAAAAGAATAGAAGGAACCGACTTCTAGAATTTATTATTTATTGGGAGGCACTCTTGCTCGCCTTTCAAAAGGTGGGGTTTCCATATTTGAAATATTTCAAATAAAACTGGTATGTTTCGAAATAACATGCTAGTATTCTGGAAACCAATCGAAGGGTGAGAGTCAAATGGGAGAGATACGGAACTTTGGCTATATACGTGTTTCAACGAAAGAGCAAAATGAAGCAAGACAAATTGAAGCATTGAAAGGTTTAGACATTCAAGAACGCGATCTTTACATAGACAAGCAACGCGGTAAGAATTTTGACCGACCAAATACCAAGCATTAAAGTTGGTTTTGAGAAAAGGCGATATACTTTTTATTAAAGAGCTGGATAGATTGGGAAGAAATGCGGAAGAGATAAAAAAAGAATGGAAGGAAATTACTTAAGATATTGGAGAAAACATCGTGATCTTGGATATGCCGATTCTAGATACCAGGCAATACAAGAATGGATTGGAAAAGGTAATATCCACAATTGTATTAGAATTATTGTCGTATATGGCTGAAAGAGAAAAGGAAAAAATCAATAGAAGGCAAATGGAAGGAATAGCCACCGCTAAGGCGAGCGGAGTTAAGTTTGGTAGACCAAAACGTGAAATTAGCAATGAGTTTAATGTTGTTTAGAGGAATGGAAAACTGGAAGTATTACCGCGGTAGAGGCAATGCGTAAGGTTGATATGAAACCTAATACGTTTTACAGAAGAACAAGTGAATATGAACAGGAGAGAGCATCCCAATAATAGGGGATGCTTTTTTTATTTTAGGCTCTTTTCTTAAAGTTTGTTGCTATTAAACAAAAGTTGTTATATATAGTAACAAACTTATTCATGCAAAAAGCCAAACTTTACAACGATAAAAACTTTCAAACAAGAAAATAAGCTCGTATGTTTATGAAAGCCATTCTAAAAACTCAAGTCGATTTCCAAAAGGATCGTTCAAATAAAAGCGTTTTACACCTTCATCAGCTCGCGCCTCATCATCAATCACTTGGATATTTTTTTGAAGTAAATATTCACGCAATGAATCAACATTTTGTACGTGAAAAGCTGGGTGAGCTTTTGTAGCGGGAACAAAGTCTTTTTGTACTCCGATGTGTACTTGATGAGTGCCACATTGGAACCAAACGCCACCACGTTTTTTTAGGATTTCAGGTTTTGGAATCTCCGTCCAACCCAATAAATTATTGAAAAAATTCCGAGCCTCTGTTTCGCATCCTTCTGGGGCTGCCAGTTGTACGTGGTCAAGACCATAGAAATTGTAAGTCATATAATTCCCTCCTTTTGTTTTATACAATGAAACTGTGTTTCATATTATAGTTCCATTTTATAGTAAAGCTCAATAAAAATCCAGTTCTTTTTACTCTAACTGAAAGCAACAATATTTAAGAAAATAGACTTATTATATAGGGGAAAGGGGGATGGGCTATTACTATGTAGCAAAAGTGTATATTGTAGCAGGGTATAGGCACTGCAAATCGTCGCGCTGTATTTTGAAAAGAACGATAATATTATCAACTACAGCGATACGCCAAATGGTACAATAGGTATAAAAAGGGAATTGATATGGATATATGAACCAGTGCTCTCTGATCCATCATTGGAGCATATTTGGATTGAGCAAATTATTATACTCGGGGTGTTGATTGCTTGAAATTAATCTTTTTAGATATCGATGGGGTACTAGTAACATCTAACTCTTTAATACCAAGTGACAAGTATTTTGGACATACATTTGACCCAAACTGCGTTCGGAAATTAATTGAAATCCTTACAGCGACTAAAGCGAAAATAGTCATTTCTTCATCTTGGAGAGAAGGCAGGACCTTAACTCAATTACAATCCATATTTAGAGCTAATGGTCTAGAGGATTGTGTAATTGGAGTGACACCTTCGTTCAACGATGAAACAATCAGAGGAATTGAAATACAGACATACTTGGACGCTTTTGATGATCTCGAAGGATTCGTTATCATTGACGATGAGGAAGAGATGGGTGAATTGGAACCTTTCCTTGTGGAAACTGATTTTAGAACTGGAATAACGGAAAGCGTAAAAGATGATGTAATAAACAGATTAATGATGAACAAACAATGAACGAAGGAAAGATTGTGAGTAGGAGGTTATGCTATGTCACTAGTACCCTTGAGGATTCCAATGGGCTATGCTATCTGCTTTAATAAATTTACTGATATTGAGCCAATACCTTGTAAAAGTGATGATGGTTTTCTAGTTAACTGGGAGTATTTCACCGAAGATATTTTACAGATAGTTCAGATGAAACTTGAAGATGGAGATTGGATAATACCCAAACAAAGTAAAGCGATAATAGACTTGGGATGGTATCCAGATGGTCAAGTAATTGGTCAGTATAATCTTAAACAAGTCTATGTTAGTGAATATTGGGAAGTAATTCGAGAAAAATGTACCAGAGATAGGTATGAAATAAGAGATATTATTGAGGATTGGATGACTAATCCACCTTTATCACAAACGAAAGAGTAACGATAAAGTGAGGGGACAATAATGCAGGAATTTATACTACCAGAGAACTTATCTAAAATTTCAAACGGATATACATGGAGAAGAATTACTATTGGTCATTCAGAATCTAAAACATACTTACTGACAGGCACTTCAGTTAATCTTTACTTAAAAATTCAATCCCTCACCGCCATTGAAAGCCTATTGAATGAGAAAAATCGATTGGAATGGTTACAAGGCAAACTTTCTGTCCCAGAAGTTCTGTATTACGGTAAAGACTATACAAATGAATATCTGCTAATAACGGAGATTGCAGGAGTAAATGCTTCTGATAAATCATTCGAAATGACATCATCAGCAATAATGAAGCAGTTGGCTGCTGGATTAAGAGAAGTTCATGAAGTTAAAATAGATAACTGCCCTTTTAATCAGAGATTGGAAAGCAAAATTGAGGAAGCAAGAAAAAGGGTGCAAAACAAACTTGTTGACGAAGAAGACTTTGACCAAATTAGACTTGGCTTATCTCCAGAAGATCTGCTTAAAGAGTTATTATTCAAAAGACCTATGATGGAAGATTTGGTGTTTACACATGGAGATTATTGCTTGCCAAATATCATCATCGACAATGATAGATTTAGTGGTGTTATAGATTGGGGCAGAGCAGGAATTGCGGATAGGTATCAAGATTTGGCATTAGCCGCTAGAAGTATTACATATAACTTTGGTAAGAAGCATGTTCAGCATTTTCTCGATGAATATGGTATTAAAGAACTAGATGAATCCAAAATCTATTTCTATCAGTTACTTGATGAATTTTTCTAGTTGATAATACATGGATTTCATTGCCAAAGTGTCTATAGAGGAGCGCTTAGGATGTGGCAAGATATTATTGTTAATAGGATTCTAACAAAAGCTGAACTTTCCCATGGGTTATGCTGTATATTTGGGATTGGCAGTTCCAAATTAAGGATTACGCCAAGCATTGAGATTTTAATGGATAGTTCTGACGCTGAAGTCATTTGCGAAACAAGAAAGTGTAATACTGATTTCCCTTTAATATTAAGTATCTATTTTAGCGGCAATGCTCCAAGAGATACTTTAACGATGATAGGCGAGTTTTGTGAAATCTTAAAATGCGAAGTAATTATAAGCGATGATAGTATAAACCCATTTACTATGCTCTTGGTCAAAGGGAAAGACTTGTTGGAGCAAATCACCATTGATCTCAGTGAGTTTGATGATAATGAAGGATTTGAAATGTTGTAAATCAAATGTTTGGTGGTGCTTGAAATGTCTGTGTTAGCCTTTATCTTAGAACCAGTGAATGATTACGAAAAAAAATTTGCCATACCATTAGCAACAGAAATCTTTTTCATCGATTATTGGATTCCAGCTATAAGCGAACTTGAATTGAAATGGAGTGCTCATTTCTCAACTGGTATTGATATAACTTGTGATGATCTGCCTCAAGTAATTTCTGAGTTAAGATTAATAAAAGAATGGGGAATACAACACTTAGCTGAAGACAATCGTAAACATATGACTGATAGAATAGAACTTTTAATTCGTAAGTTACCAGAGGCATTTCAGAGAGAAGGTACTGTTGTTTTTATTGGTTAGATGATAACTAAATTTTGTTTAAAGCGTGGGAGATAATTATGACTAGTTTAAATGAATCAATGGAAAATATAAGTACAAGAGAAGATTTTTGCTCTTTTGTCGAAGCTTTAAGGCATGATTTACTAAATAATCGAGATCAATGGGAGAATATTGCTTTGAGTGATTTTCTAGAAGCAATGCAAGCATGGGTTGAAGATATGGATGGCTTTTACGCAAACAAAGGAACTGAAACACCAGTACAACCATCTTGGGGAATATTTAGTGAAATTCTAATGGCTGCTCGTATATATGAATAGGCTTAGAAAAGGATTATTACCGAAACGATTTAAGAATTAAATAAATTGGAGTGACTGACCTGGTGGAAATAGATCGTACAGAGGAAATATTGAAATTTTATGGATTAGAACCTGATCAGAAGCATATTGAGAGCATACGTTCTTTGTTAATTTACGAAGTGAATAATCGAAACTCTGATGACAATGAATACATGAAAACATTATGCATTTTATTATTTATTCTTGGTCATGTGGAAGATACATTGCTAATATGGAGCGCGAAAAGAAAAAACTTTGATGCAGGTAACTATATTGATGTTCAATTGCTTTGTGGAGCGGGATTAGAGGAAACAAAGAGACATCTGAAAAGCGCTAATACTTTACATGCCATTGACCAGCTCAAGTATTTGGAAAAGTCTGAACGCAGCAATGATTTTGTGAATTTCACAAGAGAGAATGTAATCAAGTTTTATAAAAGGTATTATGCAATCAACCAATAATAGATAGTGAGTATTATGAGACCAATGAATTTAGAGGCACAAGATACGCGACTGAAGAATGAATAAAGGTGGGTGATAAATCAATGAGATTTGAATATAGATTGTCTGGATTAGGTTGGGCTGATGGATGTATTGAAATTAATGAAAACATCTGCTATTTTACAACAAGCTATATGACAAATGCATTGAAAGATTTTTTAGACGTGTTGGTAAGTGTAATTCCAAGTTGTGTGCCTGAGGACGAACTGAAAACTTCAAACACATTTGAATGGTACGAAGAGCCAGCAGGTACTCAGTGGACATTAACTAGACAAAACTGTAAAACTATTCATATTATTATTGTTGCATACAAAGATATTCATCAAAGACTTGATCCAATGATTGAGATAGATGCACATTGTGACATTGTTGATTTGGTTTATGCTGTTGTTCAGGAATTGGATATACTCATTAAAACTCATGGAATTATTGGTTTCAAGAAATGCTGGGATACACATGATTTTCCTTTAACCAACTTCTTGATCCTGAAAAATTACATTCTTACCAACAACAATATTGATATAATTGAATATGAAGAAAAGGGTTGTCAGCTCCATAAAACTGATATTAACAAGGATATTGAGTTGTTACTCATTAATATGGAAATTAAATGACTAAATTGAAGTGATTCGAATAAATAATTTTCACGCGCATACAATAGACATTGTAGGTTATTTTTTCCATTGTAGACCACTAACTTTATATTCCAAAGTGACCACTGGACATGGAAAAGTGGACACTATATACTTGGCAAAGTAAAGTACAAATGGCTAGTGTCTTCGTATGTAGGAAATGACGAAATAGCTTTGATTCTACTAGGTTTTTTACAACCTTTACCGAATCGAAAAGTGCGCTTGATATTAGAGAGTAAGGAAGCTTGCTGCATTAGCTGAACAACGAGCTGTCTCAAGCTAAATCCTGCTAGACAAGCGCAATAAAACGCTTTATAATCAATGAGCAGGTAACACGACATTGACTTGGATATCATTCATGCGGGTGTAGTTCAATGGCAGAACGCTAGCTTCCCAAGCTCGAGGCGAGGGTTCGATTCCCTTCACCCGCTTACCACCGTAAACCCTTGATAATCAAGGGTTTTTTATTTGCTTATTTTGCTTTGTACAGTATCGACACGTCCCTTACGCGCAGGAAGGTTCATTCTTTCTTCCATATGCGAAGCATAGGAAGAGCTTGTATAGTCCAACCTAAGGATGGATAATACGGGTAAACCATTCCAACTAAGGAGATGTCGATATGGCCAGACGAAGAGGACGCAATCTGCTTGTACCCCAGGCTTCACAAGCTGTTGAGCGATTCAAGGGTGAGGTTATGCAACGAAAGGGGTATTCGGTTAATATGAATGAGCCTGGAAATGTGAAGTACGAGGTTGCCCAGTCTTTGGGGATCCCGCTCACAACAGGACGCAATGGACATTTATCAACAGAGCAGGCAGGTAAAATTGGGGGACAAATTGGCGGATCAATGGTTCGTGAAATGATTTTATTGGCACAACAGCAGCTTATGAACAACAATCAGAACAAATAAAACTCAATGCTTAAAATATACAAGAGGACCGGAGCTCGTCGCGATCCTCTTTTTGTTCGAAATCATACAGTCATTACTGATTTTCTTGTTCTTCAACTTCACAATTCTGCTCTGTGTTCAAGTCAACGGCTGAACGAAACTCCTCCTCGTTATGGGAGGAAAGTTTATCTCCAAACTGATCCAGCCGACTCGGATTGCTTGCAGATCCGTCATTATCCGGTTTATTGTTTCTGCCTGTCATAAAGTCACCCCCTTACGGTTAGGGTTTCCTAAACAGGATGCTCCATCCACAATATTAGCGGATAATTTCAGTCAAAGCTGGTTCATCCTGGTTGGGCAGTAGTGAATAAGGAAATTCGCTTATTTTGCACTCTCGTCCTTCTTGCGAAACGCTATATAACTAACGACAAAAGCAACGGCAAGGGCACAAATAACCGGCGCGTAGATATACAAATCATTCATGATAAGACCCCATTTCCTAAGATTATTGGGAATCGTCTGCTACTTATAATTACCCTAATAATCCACATACAACGCAGTGTCCCCAAGCCGCGTGGAGATCACGATGGAACAAACCGTATCTTACGAGTAAATCTCTTATAGGGAATGTTGGTTTTAAGCAGGAAAGGCAATGGAACGTATCGAAATGTATGGGTAGCTGACTCCATCATCACGGATTTTACACTCACAACAGGAACAAGCAGCATGCAAATTATAAGGAGGCTCAATAATGAAGATTAAACAATGGCTCACGGCGACAGCGGTGGCTACCAGCAGTCTGATCTTACTATCGTCCATTGCATTTGCAGCAGATCCGGTGAAATCCGACATGGTGCTCAAGCTAAATGGGAAAGACGCTGAATTTACGGCTCGAACGTATTTGGTGGACAACAGTTTGTATGGACCCGCTGACGAGGTTGCGAGACAGCTGGGTGCTGAGATTACTTGGAATGCCGCTGCTAAGACGCTTTCTTTGCGCAAATCCGGCAGCACATTTGAATTTACGGCAAATATGAAAGCGGTTAAAGTAAACGGGGTTGAGCTCGCCTTGGCAGCTTCTTTGCAAGTTGTCGGAGAGAAGCCATACGTTCCGGTTCGCTTCATCTATGAATCCCTCGGTTATTCCATAGGTTATGATTCCAAAACACGTGTCGTCAGTGTGGGCTCGGATAGTAAGCCAAGCTTGTCGGTATTGGGCATTAACGAAGGGCAATATGTTCTGGGCAGTGAATTGAAAATAGCAGTATTGGTGCAGAATCTAACGTTAACCGATTTTACAGTAAACAAAACGCCCAAGGCAGGTGAAGGCCACCTGCTGGTGTGGCTCGATACAGATCACGATCCCAAGTTGGCTATCACTTCGTATAAAGGTGAACCGATCGCATTCAATCAGATTAAGCCTGGCGAGCATACATTGACCGTGCAGTGGGTAGGCAATGATTCACAGCCGCTTCAACCTGATTTGAAGCAAACTATTAAATTCAACAGCGCGCAAATATCGATTTTGGCTGATTTGGACCCGCAGAAAGCAACTGGAATGCGCACTGAAGGTGTTATTGCCAATACCAAGGGCCATGTATTTACGGTAGATTCAGATTCAAAGAAGCTGTACCGTATTATGGCGGATAGCGGCAAGGCGGATGTGTTAACCGAGCTGCCGCGTGCGGCAACAGGTCTGGGATTAGATGCAGCCGGTAATCTGTATATGGCGAGCGGCGGTCAGGAGGGTGTCATCCTGAGGGTGCTGGCCAAGGATTTGGAAGGCGGAATGTTCGATACTGCAAAGGTAGAAACCTACGTCAGCGGTGTGGCGGGTGCGAACGGACTGGCTTTCGATAAGAAAGGCAATTTGTATGTGACCGGCGGAGCCAATGGGAATATTTATATGGTTACACCGGATAGGCAGTTAAATACGTTTAAAAGCGGTCTGCAGGCAGAACGTACAGACCAGCTAATTGTCGTTAACGGAATCGCATTTGGTCAGGATGGCAAGTTGTACGTATCGAATACAAGCAGCGGGGAAATTAATCGCTTTACGGTGAACGCTGATGGTTCACTTGGCAGTACGGAATTGGTGGCAAAAAGTCCTCTGCTCTATGGTGCTGACGGTATTAACTTCGGTCCGGACCATGCCCTGTACGTCTGCGCCAATGAGCGTAATTCGATTGTCAAGGTAACGCTGGACGGCAAGGTAACCGAGGTTGCGCATAACGATAATAATGGTCCTTTGGAATTTCCTGCAAGTCCTTATTTTGTAGGAAATACCCTGTATATAAGCAACTTTGACCAGCCGCGTGGCGATAATAAGCCAAACGAGCCGGGAATAGGCGCTTCTATCGCCCAAATTCAATTAGGAACTGTCAGCAAATAACTCCATACAAAAAAAGCTTGCAGGGTCCTTCCCTGTAAGCTTTTTTTGTATCAGACGTCCGTGCCGGCTAAAGCGGAGCAGACGGATAGGGCCGAATAAATCGTTGAGCGAATTTATCCCGTTCCTTGGTAGTGAAAAGTTTTTTGACGAGCTCTTTCCATTGTTTTTGACCGGGTTCATCATGAATTTTTTTAAAGCTTGCTTTCAGGTACATCTCAATTGACCGTTTTTTGGCGTCGATCCCATATAACTGGTTTTTGAATGGCACGTTTAGAGTGATTTTACGAACTGCAGGAATTTCGTGCAGCAGCCGAACGGTTACTTCCATGATCAACTTATGAACGGTATCGATCACAGGAAAATAGCTATTGAACTCCTCTTCGGTTAAGGGAGAGTCGGGTTTAGCTTCTTTGAGTTCTTTATAGCTCGTATAAAACTGAATAAAAACTTCATTCTGATTGCGAATCTCGGCTATTTGGATCATAGAGGCACCCCGGATAGAAGGGATGAACTCTTGGAATTTCTTGAGGTCCTCGTCGCTTAAATTCGGTTGGGGCGGAGGCACATCAACAGACTCGACACGTGGAGGTTCATCTGTTGGAGCAGAGCCCGCGAACGATTGTGGTACACAAGCTCCAAGCGTAACCATAATGATCCCAATGATCCCTATAAGCCTAAGTTGTTTATACATGCAGCTATCCCCCCGGCATCACTCGTTTGCAAATTGCAATTTCTTGGATGTTAACGAAACCTTTAGTTAAGGCTTGATGCTAAGGGTGACACTGGCGGTTTTGCCATTCTGTGATTTGGCGCTGATAGCCGCTTTACCAGAGGCAAGAATGTGCACGTTACCGTCTTCATCTACCGTAGCAACCGACGTGTTGCTGCTTGACCAGGTGATATCTTTGTTGGTCGCATTGGTCGGAGCGATTGTAGGGGTCAATGTGAAGTCAGGGTCGCCAACCTTGAGATTTAATGCGGTTTTCCCCAACGAAATGCGGGTGACTGGTTGTATCACATTAACCTCAGCAGCAGCGGTGAGCCCTCCGTCAGTGGTAGTAGCCGTAATGATAGCGGTTCCTGACGATTTGCCCGAGACAACACCTTTATTGCTTACAGTAGCGATGGCGCTGTTGGAGGAAGACCATGTAATGCCTTTATTAGACACATTCATCGGCTGAATGGTAGCAACCAGCGGGGCCGTGCTGCCTGCATTTACCGTGAGACTCGTGTTATTTAATGTTATGCCAGCCGCTGAAACCGAATCACCATAAGTTAGATTAACAGTAAGCAATATATCCGTGGCTAATGCCGTACGCATATAATCGGGTGAGCTGTAGCTGTATGCCGATATATTACCGAAGCTGCTAATGGCAGACTTCAGGTCATTGGCAATGCTTTTCTTGCCTGTATAACGAGCAGTAAAGGAAGGCTGATTGGTAGCCATGGTCTCTTTAATTTTGGTAGCAAGCTGCGCCGGGGTAGAGATCGTATATTCATCCTTTATATAATCCAGGTCAAGCGATTGCTGAAGCTTCTGATAAAAATCAGCTCTTGCCGTATCCGTGTTTTCTTTGCTCAATAATGTGGTATTAAAATCGACTGTTGCTGCTGGATATTTCTTTTTCCAAGTGTGATTGGACTTGATCTGGGCGTCGGTCAGATTGTAGTAGCCATAGGCAAGTCGGCCTGCTGTATCGGGTACAGGATCATCCCAGGTTGTGTCAAGGTGATACCAGTTGCCTTCCAGCTTGACCAGATTCCATGTGTGCAGCTGACCTCCGGCTGTTCCTTCAATAATTTTATTTTCCAGTCCTGCATCCGACAGCATCCGGTAGGCGAGTAGGGCATAGCCTTGACATACTGTTTTTCGGTTGCCAAAAAGTCCGGCGTAAGCAGAGTGCTGTACCAATGACGTATCGTAAGCGAGATTAGAGATGATCCAATCGTGTATCGCTTTTTCTTTTTGAAAATCGTTCATGTCAGGTGTAATAATTTCAGATAATATATCGCTTACTCGTGCAGCAACATCTTTGGATTGATCTTCAGTTTCCCAGTAAGTAAAAGTTAAGTTGATTGTCGAAGAATCCTTGTCGGGTGACAACGTGTAGCCATAGGACTTTGTACTGTAAAGTAAATAATCGTCTTTCTCATAAATGGCTGCCAGTATAGCGTTCATACTGGTCTTGGATAAGGCACCGCCTGTGTAAGTAACACTGAAGGAAGCTGGTTTACTGAATATGGCGGCTTCAAGCTTAGCTTGCAAATCTTTGAGATCGGTCGCTGTTTGGGCAGCTGCATAGACAGGAGTTTCCCACCACAGGGTAGTTGTGAGACTAGAGCTTAAAAGGAAAGCAGACAGCAGCAGTGTCTGAGGAATACGTAAATTCATATACGACAAGTCTCCTTCTATTCTCTTGGATGATATTAATTAACCTACATACTGTTTTTATCGACATTTGCACACGAAAAGTAAAGTATTTATCAATAAAATAAGATAGGGAATTTAAGGGGGCAGGCAGTGTGAATGAAACGATTTGTGTGGTATAATTTGTATATTACACTACGTTGGGGACGCATATAATTACACTCACTCCGCATCATCCATTAGATGACCTACGAAGCTCAATTTGGCAAAATCCTGACACGCTATCCATGTAAGTTTGGCTTGGACAAGCAAGGATTCGCTTATGATGCAAGTTTTGCTATGCAAAACCGAAGGAGGCTGTTTATGACTGTACAATGGGGAGTACAAATACACTCCGGTTATCATTGCCACAAGTGCGATCAGCAAATGGACATTATACTGCTTTATAAGCCGACCAACACGATATTTTTGTTTAACGGGTATTTTTTTCATACCGAATTAGCTTATGAGAAGACCGCGGCTATGATTGATTTAGCGAAACAGTACGGGATAATTCTGGAGAACAGATACAGTGCCTTTATCAAATCGGAATATATCATGCACGTTTGCCCCCACTGCGACGCAGGACAGGGTGATAACTATGTTGTCGTGGATAACCAGCAAATCAACAGCACGCTTATGAAAAAAAGCTTTATTGCCGTATATGAGGAGCAAACTGAGCTCTGGAACGAGATTCCCTTGGAGCAGTGGAGAAGAAAGCTGAGCGAGAGTCCCGCTATAAGGCCTGTACAACTGGTTGTCCCTATGATGGAAAAGGATAAAGCATTAAAGCTGGGAGCGCAATGGAATTCCAGAAATAAATCCTGGTATATTCCCGGTGATGCTGATCTAAAACCATTTGAGCAGTGGCTGCCGACCACAAAGGGTTGGATGGAGTAGAAATATTGGCATTTGCAGATCAAGTTGTCCATACAGATAAAATAGATAAAGTAGGAGTTGTCACGGAGGTATTCGTTGGCAGCTCCTTTTTCATATCATCACAAACATCTATGCGTCCAGTATGGATGAATCCGTTGGAAAAGCAGGAAAAACAGCAGTAGGCCAGTCAACTTCTCAGACACTCCATAGTGGTGTAAGATAAGATTATAGTGCAGCCTTGGTTTCTGATGTCCGAGCGGAATATCCAGTAATAACCAGCAGGTCTGTACACGATTTCAAAAAGACAGGTGATCGATATGTTGTATCTGAACCCGAGTATAACTCAGACACAAAATTTGAAATTGAACACGATGCTGATGCAGAGCATGCATATGCTGCAAATGTCTTCGACGGAGCTATTGGACTATTTGGAGGAGCAGTCTATACACAATCCGCTGATGGAGGTTGCTTTTCATCCTGGATTGCCTCAGTCAAGAAAGAAAACGCTCTCCTCAATACCCTCGATGGAAGTAGACAGCTATGAGGACCCATTATTTAAGGTGGTCAGCAAGCAGGATGAATCGCTCGAGATGATGCTTCTCAGCCAGCTTCGCCTTAGCTCTATGCCACAGAAATATATGGACATAGCAGAATTTGTTGCTGGTAGTCTCAATGATGACGGGTATTTGACGATAGGCTTGGAAGAAATGAGCGCCTGCTTAGGACGATCTGTGGAGGATATAGAAGGGGCTTTGAGCTGTGTGCAAGCTTTGGAGCCAGCCGGTGTCGGCGCAAGGTCACTGCAGGAATGCTTGTTAATTCAAATTAACAGAGACCCTGATGCCTTGGAGCAGGCTGCCCGTATAACTAGCGCGTATTTGCAGGAGGTCGCAGCAGGGAAGCATCGAACGATAGCAGACCAATTGGGAATTTCCCTGGACCAAGTCAAAAAAACGATTCAGTACATCAAAACATTGAATCCACGGCCCGGCCTTGTCTACAGCACTTTTACGGCATCTCCAATCGAGCCGGATGCGGTCATTTACAAAAATGGGGATCAATACACAGTGGTGATTAATGAGGCGTGTTACCCTCAGGTGCACATGAATGATTACTATAGGCAGCTCAAAAAGGAAACCACCTGTAAGCAAACCAAAACGTTCATAGGCCAATATGCACCATCCATTCAATGGTTAATTCGTAGTCTGGAGCAAAGAAAAGCAACGATAAGCAGAGTAGTTCTGGCGGTCATGGAAGAGCAGCGGCTCTTTTTGGAGAAAGGCCCGATGTATGTAAAACCACTCATTATGAAAGCGATCTCAGAACAATTAAACCTGGATATATCTACCGTCAGCCGGACGGTTAAAAATAAATATGTGCAAACGCCGCGTGGTGTGTATCCCTTAAAGTATTTCTTTTCCAGTAAATTAGAATTAAGTGGGCAGGAGCCGGCATCTGCACAAAGCATTAAAGCCCAAATCATGCAGCTTGTGAAGGAGGAGGACAAACAGAATCCTTTATCCGATCAACAAATTACCGATAGGCTGGTTCAGCAGGGTTTGCAGATTTCTAGAAGAACGGTGATGAAATACAGAGAAGCGCTGCATATTTTATCGTCTCGATTAAGATCCTCATAGTATTCGTGTTTCTAACTATCCGGTGAATAAGGAAGGAGGTTCGTCTACCGTGCCATATGAATCGGTTACCGCCAATTTATGGGAAAATATTATTGCCTCCATGCACAATGGTGTCATCGTCGTGAATTCGGATAATCAGATCTCACTGATGAATGAATCCGCTCAAAAGCTGCTGTCTGTTCATAACGAGGACTGGAAGGGACAAAGTATCAAGACGCTGATCCCCAACTCCCGAATGCATGAAGTGCTGGAGGGCGGAGAAAGCTCTATTGGAGAAAAGATGGTGATTTCGGGTCGGGCCTGCATGGTCAACCGGACGCCGCTATACGAAAATGGGGACAGGGTTGGAGCCATTGCTGTCATTCAGGACATATCGGAGATGGACCATTACCGCAACCTGCTGAAGCAAATGGAATCGATTATCGAATTCTCGACTGACGGTATCTATGTTGTAGATCGGGAAGGCGTGACGATGCAGGTCAATACGGCTTATGAAGAAATCACCGGTTTCCGGAGGGACGAATTGATCGGCCGACGCATGGTAGATTTAATGTCGGAAGGGTATTTCGATCAGTCGGTCTCCTTGCTGGTGCTGGAGAGGAAGCAGCGAATTTCCATCATTCAACGAATCGGTGGAAAAAAAGATGTGATAGTGACTGGCAATCCTGTTTTTGATGAGCAGGGGGGTCTGGAGATGATCGTTACCAGTGTTCGTGATATTACCCATCTTAACGATTTGAGGATGGAATTGGAGAAAGCGCACACGTTCTCACAGATGCAGAACAATCGGTATACGATCAAGAGTGGGGAAACCGAGCAGAGCATTATTTTTCGAAGTCCGCAAATCAAGAAGGTGTATGAGCACATTCAGCAGGTGGCTCCCTATCCGACTAGTATCCTGTTATATGGCCCATCCGGTACGGGCAAAGAGGTGATGGCTAATCTGGTGCACGATCTAAGTGAACGCAGAGAAAAGCCTTTTATCAAAATCAACTGTGGTGCTATTCCCGAGCAACTGCTCGAATCGGAGTTGTTTGGTTATGAAGCGGGTGCGTTTTCAGGGGCGAGTCGGAACGGAAAGATCGGATTGCTGGAGCTGGCGGATCAAGGTACAGTCATGCTCGATGAAATCGCGGAGCTTCCATTGGCTCTCCAGGTAAAGCTGCTAAGGGTGCTTCAGGAAAGGCAAATGCGGCGTATAGGGGGAACGAAATGGCGTCATTTGGACATACGAATCGTCGCGGCTACAAATCAGGATCTCAGAAATCAGATCAAAAGCGGGAAGTTCCGGGAGGACCTGTTTTACCGATTGGCCGTAGTGGAAATTGCGATCCCTTCCTTGGCGGAGCGACACGAGGATATTGAGCCGTTAATGGATCATTATTTTACTTATTTTTGTCGTCAATACCGGATAAATAAACAGATGTCCGAAGAAACCAAGGATATCTTGATCCAATATCATTGGCCAGGCAATGTCAGGGAATTGAGGAATTTGATCGAAAATATGATCGTTTCGGTTCCATCCACAATGATTGAGCCGGTTCACCTGCCGCCACATATTCGGGATCAAGGCCAGTTCGATCCATTCACTTCATTAAAAGAGCGTGTTCAGCAATTTGAACGGAGATTGATCCATGAAGTCATTGAGAAAAACAGCTCGCTGAGAAAAGCTGCCGAGCAGCTGGGTATTGATCATTCGACGCTTTTGAAAAAAATGCAGCGATGGGAAAAGGGATAATAAATATGATAGGTGTGGGTGGTGAATTATTTCCGCAGAGCGGTGATAAAATTCACCACCTTTTTTAACTACAAGGGAAGGAGGAATGGAGGACTTGGATATGCTACATGTACCGATGAAACGTATCTATGGAACACGTTACAAGCATACAAGCGCATCTCTGGATTTATGTAAGGAAGCTATGCTGCTCAATGGTGGTGGTGATTTTTTTCACCATTAGAATTTTCGGGCTGGATATATGGAGTGTAAAGATAGCTTTTTTGGGATTGGCACGGTTTTTGCATATATATTTAATTGTATCCATAGTGAAGGAGGTACTCCATTTGGAAGTGGAAACCAAAGGTATTTTTGTCAATGGGAAATGGAAAGTGACAGAACGCACTTATGTTTTGCGTGCTCCTTATGATGGTAAGGTGCTGGCACACATTAGCAAGGCCGATGTGGAGGATGTTCAGGAGGCGATAGGAGGGGCGCATCGAGCATTTCAAACGATGCGTAAGATGCCTGCCCACCAGCGCTCCGATATTTTGTCCAAGGTCGTGGAGCAATTAAAGGAAAGAAGAGAAGAAGCTGCACAATTGCTGTCGCTCGAAGCAGGCAAGCCGATTCGTACCGCAAGAGCGGAGATTGGCCGTACCATAACGACTTACCAGTTTGCCGCGGAGGAAGCCAAACGCATTTATGGGGAAACCATCCCGATGGATGCAGCTCCTGGTGGAGAAGGGCGACTTGGTTTTACATGGAGGGAACCTTTGGGTACGGTTGTCGCGATTTGTCCATTTAATTTCCCGTTTAACCTCGTGTCTCACAAGGTGGGTCCAGCGATAGCTGCAGGCAATACCGTAGTCCTGAAGCCAGCCGAGCAGACGCCGCTCAGCGCCTTGTTGATTGCCGAGCTGTTCCAGAAGGCCGGATTACCGGACGGAGCTTTGCAGGTCGTAACGGGAAGTGGCAGGGAAATCGGGGATGTTCTGGTGGAGGATGAGCGTGTCAAAAAAATTACGTTCACAGGAAGCTCAGAGGTTGGCAAGCAGATTAAAGCGAAGGCTGGACTGCGCAGAGTGACGTTGGAGCTTGGTTCTAATTCGGGGCTTATTGTTGAACCTGACGTTCCGATCGAAGCGATCATTCCGAGATGTGTCGAAGGAGCATTCGCATTCGCCGGGCAAGTGTGTATATCGCTGCAGCGTATTTATGTCCATGCATCGATTTATAGCGAATTTGCGGAGCGTTTCATCGCTCAAACCGGACAGCTGCGGGTCGGCGATCCAACCGATGAGCAGACGGATATCAGTGCTATGATCCATGAACGGGAAATGGAACGGATTGATTCCTGGGTGCAGGAGGCGGTGGCGGCCGGGGCTAGAATCGGTTGTGGAGGCCGACGTGAAAATTCGATTTATTTACCGACGGTTCTGCTGGACGTCAAACCGGATATGTCGGTTTCGTGCAAGGAGGTTTTTGCTCCGGTCGTATCCATCGTCCCTTACAGCAGTCTGGATGAAGCCATCGAAATGGTTAATGATTCGGTTTATGGTCTGAATGTAGGTATTTATACGAAGGATCTTGAAAAGGCATTCCATGCAGCTCGCGAAATTCAAGCCGGTGGTGTCATTGTCAACGATATCCCGACATTCCGGGTTGATCATATGCCTTACGGCGGTGTTAAAGAGAGTGGTTATGGACGTGAAGGCGTCAAATATGCGGTTCAAGAGATGACTGATTTAAAGTTTGTTTCGATCAAAACCCAATTATAGGAGGAATTATACATGTCAAATATTATTAAAGCGCGCCCTAAGCTGTATGTGATGGATAACGGTCGGATGAGTATGGACAAAAACTGGATGATCGCGATGCACAATCCGGCTACGCTCAATAATCCGAACGCGCCGACGCAATTTGTAGAGTTTCCGATTTATACGGTTCTTATCGATCATCCGGCAGGCAAAATCTTGTTCGACACTTCCTGCAACCCTAACTCGATGGGTATTGAGGGGCGCTGGACGGAATCGACACAGCAAACGTTCCCGTGGGTAGCGAGCGAGGAGTGTTACCTGCATAACCGACTGGAGCAGCTAAAGGTAAGACCGGAGGAAATCAAGTTCGTTATTGCCTCTCACTTGCATCTGGATCATGCCGGATGCCTGGAGATGTTCACGAATGCGACGATTATTGTCCATGAGGATGAGTTGAATGGAACCCTTCAATCCTATGCACGCAACCAAAAGGAAGGCGCTTACATTTGGGCGGATATCGATGCGTGGATTAAGAATCATTTGCAATGGAAAACGATCAAACGGGGAGAGGACAATCTGGAGCTGGCCGAAGGCATAAAAATTCTTAATTTCGGCAGCGGCCATGCGTGGGGGATGCTCGGTCTGCATATCGAAATGCCGGAAACAGGCGGCATTATTCTGGCTTCCGATGCTATTTACACCGCAGAGAGCTATGGGCCTCCGGTGAAGCCTCCAGGGATCATCTACGATTCGATTGGTTACAGGAACGCCGTCGAGAAAATTCGAACGATAGCGGAAAGAACGAATTCGCAAGTATGGTTCGGCCATGATCCTGATCAATTCAAGCAATTCCGCAAATCAACCGAAGGTTATTACGAATAAAGGAGGCGTCATCTATGAGCTTGTCCAAACTGGTCTATACGCCGCTTAACTACATGGGATGGGGGTCATTGGAGCAGCTATGGCCGGAGGTGGCGAGATACGCGCCATCACGAATTTTACTGATAACCGATGCTATTCTGGAGAAATTGGGAATGATTGAGCCTATCTCTTCCAAGCTCAGGCAGCAGGGCTATGAGGTCGTTGTATATACGGATGTAGTTCCCGAGCCGCCGCTTGAGGTTGGCGAGAAGCTGGTTACCTATACGCGGGAAGGGAATTTTGAACTGGTCATTGGCGTTGGAGGTGGCAGTGCAATGGATTTGGCCAAGCTGGCCGCCGTGTTAGCCACGCATGAGGGCAAGGTAGCCGAATATTTGAATTTGACGGGAACGAAGAAGCTGCAGCACAAAGGGCTGCCGAAAATCCTGATTCCGACTACATCAGGCACAGGCTCAGAGGTGACCAACATTGCGGTGCTTTCGCTGGAAACGACCAAGGATGTCGTCACGCATGATTATTTGATGGCGGATGTGGCTATCGTCGATCCGCAGCTGACCCTTTCGGTTCCGTCGCGTGTGACCGCGGCAACGGGCGTGGACGCACTGACCCATGCGATTGAAGCGTATATCTCGGTCAATGCGAACCCGATCACAGATGGACTGGCGCTGCAGGCGATCCGCCTGATTAGCGGCTCACTTAGAAAGGCGGTAAAAAACGGACAGGATCAGCAAGCGCGGATCGATATGAGCTACGGCAGCAATATGGCGGGGATCGCCTTTTTCACTGCAGGCGTAGCCGGTGTTCACGCGCTGGCCTATCCGCTTGGCGGTCAGTTCCATGTCTCACATGGGGAATCCAATGCCGTGCTGCTGCCTTATGTGATGGGCTATATCCGCAGCAGCTGCACGAAACGAATGGCCGACATTTTGCAAGCGATGGGCGGGTATGCCAGCTATTTGTCGGAGGAGGAGGCCTCGCGTAAATGTGTAGATGAGCTGGAGCGACTCGTTAGTGATGTCGGCATCCCGAATACACTACGTGGGTTCAATATTCCTGAAAGCGCTTTGGAGAGTTTGACGGAAGACGGAGTTAAGCAGAAGAGACTGCTGGCCCGAAGTCCTCTTCCACTTCTTAAAGAAGATATCCGTACGATTTATCAATCGGCCTTTGATGGAGTCATCACTGAGCCAGCGTGACCATGTATATGATGAACATAGATAAGCCGGTCTTCCCTTTTTGGGATGGCCGGTTTTTTGTTTAAATTTTATATGCGCAAATCCGTATTCGATTTCCATGTGATGACATTGTTATGAAATACATACTCTTTCATCAATTGCTTATTGTCACGGGATTGTGCCGCTCTCTATACTGAAGCCGTAATCGCCGATTTGGCTAAAACAGGGGGGAATCAGATGAACGATCATGAACACGTAGAAACGCTCATTGTAGGTGCTACATTTGCTGGAATAGGTGTCGGGGCATGTTTGGGAGAGAACGGATTGATTGTAGAAAGAACGATGCTGCCTGGACACGAATTTATTAACAGCTATCAACCAGGGAAAGGCTGGAACATCGAGCGGCAGCAGCCGCTAGCTGAGCAGCTTCAGCAGCAGTGGCGCAGCAAAGGTCTGCTTACCAAGGATGGAAAGGTCCATCTCGGAGGTATCGCACCCACTGTCCATAAGCTGCTGCTCGATTCGAAGCAGCCGATTCGACTGATGAACGAGATCGTTGAAGTGTGTCCAGATAAAAGCGGCGGCTGGAGGGTTACGGTTTTTGATGCGTCAGGCATTCGTACATTGACGGCGGGACGGATCATTGATACGACCTCGGACTGCCGTTCTGCTCCGGGGCGTTATCAGGCCAAGGCCAAATTCATTGGCGCTGCGCTGCATCGTACAAATACGGAAGAAGCACAGAAGGAAATACCTCAAGCATGGCAGCATGCTATCATACCCGGTGCTTATGATTCAGAGGCTTATTTACAGCTGCCGATCGATATGGGGGCAACCTGGGAGCAGGCGCGGTACGAGTTGTTTCAATCCTGGAGTGAGCGGCCTGAGGAGCTTAAGCCATGGACGATTGCTGCGATTGCCGATGCATTCACTTATCACGTATCCAGCGGGCATAAACAAATTGCGGAAGGTTGGGATTGGCTTCCATCCTGCGCTTACGATAATCCATTGGAAGCGATAGAGGCGGGCATCCGCTACTACGAAGAAAGAGTGGTGACCTCATCATGATCCGTATGCAGCGTGAGCAAGGGACTGCTGTCCCTGTACAGGTAGAGAATCGATTATTTCAACAAACCTATGATCTTATTGTAGTCGGATTAGGCACAGCCGGAGCGATAGCAGCGCTGACTGCTGCCAGCAAGGGACTTCGCGTGCTGGGATTGGAGCGGCTGCATGCCATGGGCGGTGCCGGAACGATTGGCGCAGTTGTTGGCTATTACTATGGCTCCAAAGGCGGGCTGTTTGAGGAAATTGACAAGCAGGTGCAGCAGCTTGATTCCGTTGGTTTCACCAAAGCGGGCGGTGTCAATGCGGAGCTGAAGAAATATGTACTGGAGCAGCGTTGTCTGGAGGCCGGGGTGTCCGTACGTTATGAGTGTGCTGTCATTGGAGCTTATCTGGAAGGATCAACTGTCCAAGGAGTACGCTGGGTCGGGCCGAGCGGGGTAGAGGAAGCAGGCTGCCGTATGCTGATCGATGCGTCTGGAGACGCCGAGGTATGTGCGATGATTGGAGCTGCGATGCTGCTGCCAGGTCGACTTGTAGACGGAAAAATGCAGCCTTATTCCCATCCTATCGTATCTGTCCAGAACGACGTGGTAAGAGCTTTTTATACAGACTCGGGTTATGTCGATCAGACGCAGGACAATGAGCTGACACAAGCCATTATGCAATCCGCCTGCATGCCGACGCATCTCCCTGAACAGTTCGATGAATCTCGTAAATTTCTGAAGCTGGCACCTCAGCTTGGTATTCGCGAGGGCCGATTCATCCGTGCGGAAGAGCAGGTGACGTTCGCCGATGTACTGAATGACCGATTGTCGCCGCAGCCTTTGCTGTATGCTTATTCCAATATGGATAATCATAACAAGGACATTGCTTTTGAAAGCGTGCAGCAGCAGGATTGGGCTGTTGCTGCCAGCCTGTGGGGGATTACCATATCGGTACCTATTCCGCTTGGTGCCCTTATACCTCAAGGCTTTGATAATGTGCTTGTGGCTGGACGTGCGCTTGGTGTTGATCACGATCTGGCTTCCTGCGTTCGGATGAAACGCGACATGCAGAAATGTGGTGAGGCAGCGGCATTGGCCGCTTACGTTGCGATCAGCGAGAAGCAATCGCTTCGCTCCATAGATTACGAGCAGCTTCGTCCACTACTGCTCGAAAACGGCTGCCTGAATCCTTCCAATCATTTCGGGATGAAGGACAGCATGTCGACACAGGACGATCAGAATACGATCGTGTCCTGGATGACCGATCACGAAACGATCAAGGAAGGCTTGGCTTCGATCAGACCCGGAATTGCAATATGGTCGTCCCGAAGAGAAGGAGCTGCCATCAACGCTTCGCTCAGAGAATGGGTGACACAGCAGGAGGACGAAAACCTGCGTAGGCACAGCGCTTTCGCACTGGCTTTGCAGGGAGATGCAGCGGCTATCCCTGTGCTCAGGGAAATCATGAGAGAACGGGATACGTTTGTTCCAAGAACGAGCCGCAAATATAATCAGGTTCGTGGCTACGCTTCGATTTATTTACTCGGCTTGCTTGGTGATATGGAAATCGTGCCCGAGCTGCTCGAGATTATACACAGCCGCGAGCAATTTGTTAATTTGTCTACGGATGTTGAGTTTATCAATCATGACGATGAATACTTTTTCCAATATTTTTCGTTCTCGCTGATGGCGCTGTTTCGGATTGCCGAGCGGAATCGGGGCGTACGTGCCGCAATCATCAAGACGATAGGCCCCCTTGTCAGCGAACCGGACTTTTCGATCATGGTGACAATGAAGCCGACCAAGGATCTTGACTTTGATATGGCAGGCACGATTCGACGTATCGTTAATGAGCGATTTGCCCAATGGCAGGCAGAAGAGAGCGCGGTTCATTAGGCGGATTGTCATCATTTGCACAGGCCTATCATCAATTGAACATAGCTTTTTTGCTTAACCATTTTATAATTGAACTACACATATCAGCTTTATCCATAGGAGGGCTTGAATTTGAATGTACTCATAAATAAAAAACAAATCACTGCATATACAGCTATACTCGGTCTGACCGGAAGCTTGCTGGCAGGCTGCGTATCCAGCGACAAAGCCAGCAATGCCAATTCCGCTGCTAATTCAGACCCGGCTTCAACCGCTCCGGTCAAGCTATCGTATTGGGTAGCCATGCCTGCTGATGCTGCCCGGTCTGTAAAGAGCTTTAACGAAGTGCTCTTCTATCAGGAGCTGGAGAAGAAAACGGGAGTCAAAATCGATTTTCAGCATCCTGCAATCGGCAGCGAAACCGAGCAGTTCAACCTGATGATCGCATCAGGCAACCTGCCCAACATTATTGAATCCGATTTCACCAAATACCCGGGAGGACCTGAGAAAGCCATCTCGGACAAGGTACTGATCAAGCTTAACGATGTCATCGACAAGAATGCGCCCAATCTGAAAAAATATCTGGATGAGCATCCCGAGATTCGTAAGGATATCGTCACCGACGATGGTACCATTTATGTGTTCCCAGGCATAGGAATCGGTAATAATGCGGTTTCAGGAGGACTGGTGCTGCGCAAGGACTGGCTCGACGAATTGGGGCTTGCCGTACCGGAAACGATCGACGACTGGACGAATGTGCTGCGCCAGTTCAAGGAGAAGAAATCGGCCAAGACACCGTTCACGATTCGGTTGAATGACCTTAATACACAGCTGTTTAACGGTGCCTATGGCATTGGCTATGAATTTTATATGGATCAGGGGCGCGTCAAATATGGTCCCTATGAGCAGGGCTACAAAAATTATTTGACACAAATGAGTGCGTGGTACAAGGAAGGGCTGATCGATCCCGATTTTGCCACTCAGGATGCCAAATTACTGGACGCTAAAGTGACGAATGGCAGTGCAGGAGCGCTATTTACTTACATCGGCAGTGGGATGGGCAAATATTTGAACAGTACGCCGGGCAAAGACGGTAAATTTGATCTCGTTGGCGCACCTTATCCGGTTCTCAAGAAAGGCGAAGAGCCCAAATTCATCAACAAGCCTTATGAATATCGCGGTGGCGGAAGTGCAGGGATTACACCGTCGAATAAAAATGTAGCAGCAACGGCTAAATGGCTCGATTATCACTATTCCAATGAAGGCCATATGCTCAAGTCATTCGGTGTCGAGGGTCAGACCTACAATATGGTTAGCGGCTATCCGAAATATTCGGATCTTATTCTAAAAAATCCCGACAAGCTGTCCGTAGGTGAAGCGATGTCCAAATATTTGCGTGTATCTACGCCATCGCCCGGCCTTGTTGGAGACGATCGTTATGCAGACCAATATTACGTCTACAAGCAGCAAAAGGAAGCTTCAGTCACGTTCAGTAAACATCAGAAAAATGCGAACGACGTGCTGCTGCCACGCGTCAGTCAGACACCTGAGGAAGCATCCGAATTGTCGGCGATTATGGCCGAAGTGACGACTTACCAGAGCGAGATGTTCCTCAAATTCATTATGGGTGCAGAACCCATCACCAATTTCGACAAATACACGGCTCAACTGAAAAATATGAAAATCGAGCGTGCTATCGCGATCAAGCAAGCGGCTCTGGACCGTTACAACAAACGGAAATAGGAGTGAACCTCATGAGAAGCTGGTTGATCGATTATCGAAAACACAAATATTTGTATCTGATGATTTTTCCTGTGCTGCTGTATTACATCCTGTTTCATTATGTGCCTATGTACGGGGCGATTATTGCGTTCAAGGATTACAGAATCGCTGAGGGCTTCAGAGGAAGCCCTTGGGTAGGGTTTAAGCATTTTCAAAGTTTTTTCGAAAGCTATTATTTCTGGCGTCTGCTCAAAAATACACTGCTGCTCAATGTGTACCAGCTGCTGTTTTCATTCCCTGCACCGATCATCTTCGCTCTGCTGATTAACGAACTTGCCGGGCGATTGTTCAAGCGTATCGTTCAGACCATCACGTATTTGCCCCATTTTATTTCCTTGATCGTGATCTGCGGTATGATTACACAGTTCGTTTCGCGTGAGGGTTTTATTACCGACCTGCTTGTGAATTTCTTTGGGATGGGGCGTACGGCGCTTCTGGCTCATCCTGAATATTTCCGGTCTGTGTATGTGCTCTCGGATATTTGGCAAAGTGTAGGCTGGGGCTCGATCATTTATTTGGCAGCCATTACCGGCATTAATCCCGAGCTGTATGAAGCGTCCCGCATTGATGGTGCTAACAGGTGGAGGCAGACGCTGAACATTACACTGCCTGGCATCGCACCGATCATTATTATTTTGTTCATTCTGAAAATCGGTCATATGCTTGATGTCGGGTTTGAGAAAATCATTTTGCTGTATAACCCGAATACGTATATTACCGCAGATGTAATTAACACGTTCGTGTACCGCAAAGGACTTGGCGCCACCTTCGAGTTCAGCTATGCAACGGCCGTCGGCTTGTTCCAATCGGCGATGAATTTCCTGCTGCTCATTATTGCCAATAAAATCAGCCGGAAGCTGAGTGAAAACAGTCTATGGTAAGGGGGATTTATTGATGTCCGTGAACACTATCCGCACAAGCACAGGTGAAATCGCTTTCCGATATGTCAATTGGCTGTTTATGCTGGCGATGATCATCATCACACTGTATCCGTTTGTATACGTCCTGATGTCCTCCTTAAGCGACTCGCGGCTGCTGCTGTCTCATACCGGGGCACTATTTTGGCCGCAGGGCTTTACGGTGAGCGCCTACACGCTCGTTTTTCAAAATCCGAACATTCTCCGAGGTTATGGCAATACGTTGTTTATCGTAGTGCTCGGCACTTTGCTAAACCTCATTTTCACGTGTATGGGAGCGTATGTGCTGTCCCGCAAAGGGGTGCCCTGGTCCAAATATGTGATGCTGCTTATTGTGTTCACGATGTTTTTCTCGGGCGGAATGATTCCTTCTTACCTGCTCGTCAACAATTGGCTGCATCTGGGCAACAGTCTGCTGGCGATGATTATTCCGGGCATGATTTCTACGTGGAATCTGATTATATTGCGGACTTCCTTCGCCTCCATACCGGAAAGTCTGGTTGAATCGGCCAAAATAGATGGTGCTCACGATTTTACGATTTTATCCCGTGTGGTGATTCCACTGTCTCTGCCGGTTATGGCGGTTATGGTGCTGTTCTATGGTGTTAGTCATTGGAACGCCTGGTTCTCTGCCATGCTGTATTTGCGTGAACGAGATCTATATCCGCTCCAGCTAATTCTTCGGGAAATATTAATCCAGAACAGTACGGAGTACATGACGAACCAGTCTTCAGCGGGTGAAATCGAATCCGTCGGCGAAAGTATCAAGTATGCGACGATTATGGTAGCTACCCTTCCGATATTATTCGTGTATCCTTTTATGCAGAAATACTTTGTTAAAGGTGTTATGATTGGGTCAATTAAAGGGTAAAGCTTTTCGCCAAAGCCATAAGTCCGTGGAGCGTGAACATCTTGAATGGCCTGAAAATGAACAGCGTGCGTGGCCGATGGCTTCGTTCCTATGCTGCAGTCTTGTTGATACCTATAGCCATGATGCTAGTTGCGTACTTTCAAACCCGCAGCGTACTTGAAGATGAGATCAATCGTGCGAATTCAGCCTTGCTCACCCAGCTTCAGCAGGATATTGACAGTCATATCGATTATGCTTACCGACTAAGCGAAATGATCGCTTTTAATTCGAAGGTACGCCAGTTCATGCGTTCAACGGGTACAATCGGGCCAGAAGAACGAATAGCGATGGTGCAAGCACTGTCCGATTTCAGATTATATACGAACACTACTCGTTATGTGGACAGGTTTTATGTGTATTTTCGCAGTGGTGACTTTGTGCTCACCGAAGGGTCTTATTATGATGCGCGTATGTATTATGATTTGCAGCAATCTGCCTCGGGTCTTACCTATGAGGAGTGGAAGCAGTTTCTCGCTCAGCCGTATCGAGGGCAGTTTTTTAGCATGCAGCCGATAGAAGGGCAGCCTCGTACAGGAATATTGTTTGCGCAATCACTACCGATAGAGGCTCGTAATGCGCCTCTCGCTACACTCGTTATTGAATTGAACGAGGAGAGGCTGCTGTCGGCCATTCGGAACATCCAATCTTACAATCAAGGTAAGGTCTATATTCTTGACGGTACCAATCAACTGCTGGCCTCCTCGGAAAAACGAACGGGTGCCGCTCGCAGCTTTGAGAGTCTGAATGGTGAAACCGGTTTTGTCCATAGTCAGTGGGATGGTGAGGACGTCATGCTGTCGTATATCCAATCCAACCGGACCAACTGGAAATATGTATATGCACTGCCTATGCGCCTGTACAGCCAAAAGGCGGAATACGTCCGTAATCTGACGATACTTACGGTACTGCTGGCGCTTGCGATAGGAATTGTACTCGCTGTATTGATGGCCCGCCGTCAATATGATCCTCTCGGAAAGCTGGTCCGCTCTGTTGCCGCGCGCTCCAAGCTGGACCCGGGTACGGTTGGGAACGAATACGATTATCTGGAGGAAGCCATCGACAGTACGCTCGATCATAACAATCAGATGAACCGGATCATCGAAAAACAAAAGAATGTGCTGCGCTCGAACCTCTTCGTCAGGCTGCTCAAGGGACGGGTGGAGAACGATTTCCCTGTTATCGAGGTCATGTCGGAATACGGAATCGTGCTCAGATCGGACTACTTTGCTGTACTGCTCATTTATTTGGAGGATTTCAGCGGCTTCTTTCGTCAGGAAGAAACCGATGTCGAGAAAAAACGTGAGTTCGTGAGGCATATTATTTCCAATATTGTAGAGGAGCTTATCGGACGGCAGCATCAGGGCTGGATGACAGAAATCGACGAAATGCTGGCCTGCACGATTAATTTCACTTCGAACCTTTCCACTGAGGAAGCCAAGCAAGAGCTGCTGCAGCTTACGGAAGAAGCTCAACGTTTTATCGGCAGCCGATTTCATATATATTTCACTGCTTCGGTAAGCACGATACGCCGTTCTGTCGCTGAGCTGCCGACTGCATATCAAGAGGCGATGGAAGCCATGGAATATAAAATGCTGCTTGGCGCGCAAAAAATTATTTTTTACGATCAAATCCAAAGCTTCAATCACTCCTACAGCTATCCGTTGGAGAAGGAGCAGCAGTTGATCAACCATGTCAAGGCAGGCGATTACGAACAGGCCAAAGGTATTTTGGATGAGGTGATCAAGCATAATTTATCGGAAGAAAGCTTGCCGATGGATATGGTCCGCTGTCTGCTGTTCGACGTCATCAGCACCATGATGAAGGCTGCGATCGAGGTGAATCTGAATCAGTCGGAGCTGTATGAGGAGAACAGGACAACGATTCAGGATCTAATGAACGGTGTCAGCGTATCGGCGATGCAGGAACGAATGACTCTTTTTCTGGGTAAGGTGTGCAGTCATGTGGACTCGAAGAAAAAAAGCCATAACTTTCGTCTCAAGGAGGATATTCTTGAGTTTATTAATGAACAGTACCGCGATCATAACCTGTCAATCAACACCATATCGGCCCGCTTCGATATCCATCCCTCCTATTTGTCACGTTACTTCAAGGAGCAGGTCGGGGATACGCTGACGGATTATATAAACAAGCTTCGGGTGGACAAAGCTAAGGAGCTGCTGCGCAATGACGAAATTTTTATTAAGGATATTTGCGACCTGGTCGGATTTTACAGCATCAGCACCTTTATCCGCCTGTTCAAAAAATACGAAGGTGTGACACCAAGCTCCTACAGGACTTCCAACGATCTGAAATGAGAAAAAAAGGGAAAATCTGTTTGACCTCGAATTCTATGTACATAAGACTTGTCAATTCAAGCATACATAGAGAGAAGAGGAAGCTGCATATGTTCAGACGTTTAAGCAAACAAAAAATCGGTGCGCTGCTAATTGCCCTGCCCATGATACTTAACGGGTGTCAGGCGGTTGGAGGATTGGATGTTAACAAAGCTATTTTTGAGGCTTCGACTGCACAGTCGTTGGAAGGCAAGTCAACCATAATCTTTGATCTTGTTCCGGGTGATCAAGCACAGGCAAGGGCTTCTTCAAAAGAACAGACAGTCATGAAGCTGTTAGAGCATATTGAAATCCATCACGACGCTATTAAAATGGATAGTGCGCAGAATGTTTCTTCAACGGGCTATATCACCATCGCCAATCATAAAATCGCTTTTCAAACCTACATGACCAAAGAACAGGTCATTATCGCTTTGGAAGGCGGCAAAAAGCCCATCGTGATCGATCTGACTTCCTCCAGCACTGGAGACCTCCCTCCTGTTCTGGTTAAACAAATGGAAGAGAGGTTTGAGCCATTTGTGAATAGTCTGAGCTCTTTCCTCATTAAGCAGCTCCCTAATCCAGGTAAACTGAACGTGGACAACGTGAGGGAAGTGGTCAACGGAGAGACACTTTCCCTTAACAAAATACACGGTGAGATATCAGGCAAAGAGCTGATACCGCTGGCAAAAACATTTGTAACCAATTTGATGCAGGATGACAAGGCGCTGAAGCAATTAATTGGCGAGTTGTACGACCTGCTCTACCCGATACTCTCTCCTCAGCTGGATCAATGGATCCAGGACAACAAGGACGGTAAAGCCTTACAAAATCCATTAGAAGGCTACCCGATACCTGAAACGCCGGGAAGCAAGGCTGGCGTGGATTCGCTCATTGGAATGCTGGATATTTTGAAAAACCGCGATATGACAATTGAGGTGATTCATACCGAGATCAAGCAACTGTCGGTTTTTGTTCTTCTTGGTCTCCATGCCAGAAAGGAACAGGAATTGCAGGAGGAGCTGCCATTTTTAAACGATTCGACCCGTGTGAAAGCAGATTTATACGTGGACAACACGATGAAGCTGCGCAAATCCAATCTGGAGATTGAAGCTACTTCATTGAACGCGGTATCGAGGGGAAGTCTCTCCTCAGCCAAAATCTCGATAGCGGGGGAATACTGGAACCTCAACAATCCGGTCAAGTTGGTTCCATTGACTGCCGATGAGGATGCTTTGGTTCTGGAAAAGGGAATAACTGCCGTTGATGTGCTGCGCAATTTTACGCCTTCCTCAGAGGCGTATCGGCTGCTCAAAGACGATTTGGGCATCTCGAAAAAAACGGTGCTGCTTCTGATGGATGGGGATCGTTACAAAGCTAACAGCAGAAAACCGTTCCTTGAAGACGGTGTGGCGATGGTACCTACCACATTCCTCAGCGAAAAATTGGATCTGCGTGTGGATTGGAATGAGGAGGCCCAAACCGTCACCATCATCGATCCGGTAAATTTAACGACGATTAAGCTGAATTCAGGAAGCCAAACTGCATTGGTAAATGGCGAAGAAATACAGATGGATAAGGAAATGCTCCAGCGTGATGGCATCCATTTTGTACCGCTGACGTTTATCGTCACACAACTTGGTGGTCAAACCGAGTGGTATAACGAGGCACGAAGCATTCAGATAACCAGATAACAACGGCTGCCGCTCAATGCTGAGTATACATGCACCAATAACCTGCCATTTACACTCTTCATGAGACAATGGCGGGTTATTTTTGCTTGTAAGCAGTGCATCAAAGACGTATTGAAACCCATTTTTCATCCGAAAATAATCCAATTATCATAGTGTGTTTTAGAGTGTGAACGCATTTTTTATGAAAAGTCAACTTTTAGTGAGATTATTTCCGCAAATTGTGTTAAAATAATAAGGTTATGACTAAGTAATTTTATTATGAGAAAAGGTTGTGAAGTGATGACTTCGTTTGAAGATTGGAACCAGAAGGTTAAGAAGACGTTCAATGCTACCAGTAATGAAGAAGTTCTGACCATTACTGAAGCTGGAGCCCTGCTGGGATTGTCCAAGGATGCAATGAAAACATATGTTGATAAACATAACCTCACGAAAATTAAAATTATGAGAAGCACACATAGATATCTTTTGCTGAAAAGTGAAATGGATAGTTTACTCAAGTCTTAAAAATGAAGATTTTACTTGATTACCCCATTTGACTTGCATCACAGGTTGAATTTGCATATAATACTGCTAGTAGTTGCATATCATGAAATGCGTTGACGGAGACAAGTAAGCAGTGCCTCTTTACAGGGAGGAGCCGCCGGAGATTGAGAGCGGTTCTACAGAAACAGGCTGCCGAATTTCACTCCTGAGCAGTCCTTTGAAACCACGGCACTGACCGCTGGCAAGTAGAGGGAACCGGCTATGAACGTTCGCGTTCTAGAACCGTTAATTTCAATCAAGCGGAAAGCTTTGCTTGTTGCTGGGAACTCGATCATGAGGATCGTTGCCCGGAATGGAAGCTTTTCGAAACAAGGGTGGTACCACGACGTTTTCGTCCCTTTCCGGGATGAGGGAACGTCTTTTTTGCGTTGAGATGCGTGATACAAGTGCGGTGAATCAGAGGCGCTGCGCGACCAAAGTATTTTCCGATTGCTGTTGTTACCGTATTTTCTGATTATCTAAATGATTTAGTTGTGAAAATACGGTAACAAAGGCACCGCTTCGCTATCTCCAAATTACTTTGGTCGCTTCGCTCATGATTCACCGCACTTGAATAGTGGGATTAGTTAATAGGGATGAAAGTAAAAGAAATTTAGAAACAAGGGAGGATTAGCAAATGAAAGAACGATTAGAGGCGTTAAAGGTAGAGGCTTTGCTAGAGCTTGAGCAAGTCACGAATCAACAGCAGTTAAACGATATGAGAATTAAATATTTGGGCAAAAAAGGTCCGTTAACCGAGGTTCTACGTGGCATGGGAGCGTTAAGTGCAGAGGAACGTCCAGCAATAGGTCAGGTGGCCAACGATGTACGCGGCGCTATCGAGGCGGTTATCGAGAGCAAGCAGACTGAATATCAGCAGGCTGAAACGGAGCTCAGACTTCGCGCTGAAACCATAGATGTAACACTTCCGGGCAAGCCGGGCGGAGTGGGTGCTGCTCATCCTCTGAGCAAGGTGATTCAGCAGATCGAGGATATTTTTATCGGTATGGGCTATACCGTTGCAGAAGGTCCGGAGGTTGAACAGGATTACTACAACTTTGAAGCGTTGAACCTGCCCAAGAACCATCCGGCACGCGATATGCAGGATTCCTTTTATGTGACAGAGGATATTTTGATGCGTACCCATACTTCACCTGTGCAGGTACGTACGATGGAGAAAATGAAGGGCGAGGTACCGGTAAGAATCATCTGTCCAGGACGTGTTTATCGCCGCGATGACGATGATGCGACACACAGCCATATGTTTACACAAATTGAGGGACTTGTGATCGATCGTAATATTCGCATGAGTGATTTGAAAGGAACGCTGCTGCAATTTGTTCAGGAATTATTTGGTAAGCAAACACAGATCCGTATGAGACCGAGCTTTTTCCCATTCACAGAACCAAGCGCAGAAGTAGACGTTACGTGCTCCATGTGCGGCGGAACAGGCTGTCGCGTATGTAAACAGAGCGGTTGGTTGGAAATTCTTGGATCAGGAATGGTGCATCCGAAAGTGCTGGAAATGGCAGGCTATGATCCGGAGGAGTACAGCGGATTTGCCTTTGGCTTGGGTGTGGAGCGTGTGGCTATGCTTAAATACGATATTGAAGATATACGACATTTTTATACGAACGACCTTCGATTCCTGAAGCAGTTCGTACATGTATAAAAAGAGAGGAGCGTGAGCAAAGATGAAGGTTTCATATCAATGGTTGTCTCAATATGTCGATGTGAGCGGATTTACGGCTGCTGAGCTGGCGGAGAAGCTAACACGCAGTGGCGTTGAAATTGATAGTGTAGAGGATCGCAATAAAGGCGTGGAGGGTGTGTACGTCGGATTCGTCAAGTCGCGTGAGAAACATCCTGATGCCGATAAACTGAGCGTTTGTAAAGTGGATGTAGGTCAGGGAGAGGATTTGCAAATCGTCTGCGGTGCCAAAAATGTCGATGCCGGACAAAAGGTTCCTGTCGCTATAGTTGGAGCCAAGCTGCCGGACGGTTTGAACATTAAACGCGCAAAGCTGCGCGGTGTGGAATCACAGGGCATGATCTGCTCGGCCAAGGAGCTGGGACTGAACGACAAGCTGCTGCCTAAGGAAATTCAGGAAGGTATTCTTGTTCTTCCCGGGGATACGGAAATTGGTGCAAGCATTCTGAATGTGCTGGGGATCAGTGACGAGGTGCTGGATTTTGATTTGACTCCTAACCGTTCTGACTGTCTCAGCATGCTGGGTGCGGCTTACGAGATCGCTGCGGTATTGGGTCGTCCTGTACGGCTGCCGGATTCAGAGCAAGGGGCTGCGGATAATGTTGGCGCTGGTAAGGTTGCCCGTCAAGCTTCTGAGCAGATTTCTGTTGAAATCACGGCGAAGGAGCAGTGCTCTCACTATGCCGCTAAGCTGATTGAAGGGGTACATGTAGGCACTTCTCCATTGTGGATTCAAAATCGCTTGATGGCAGCAGGCATTCGACCCATCAATAATATAGTAGATATTACGAACTATGTAATGCTGGAGTACGGACAGCCGCTGCATGCGTTTGACGCAGATAAGCTGGACAATGGCCATATTGATGTTCGGCTGGCACAGTCCGGAGAAAAGCTGGTTACTCTAGACGGTGTGGAGCGCAGCTTGGAGCCGCATATGCTGCTTATTACGGACGGTAAGAAGCCTGTAGCCATTGCCGGAGTTATGGGTGGCGAAAACTCCGAAGTCACATCAGGTACAACAAGGATTTTGCTGGAATCGGCCAAGTTTGATGGAGGTACGGTTCGTAAAACCTCACGTCAGCTTGGACTTCGTTCAGAAGCATCCCTGCGTTTTGAAAAGGAAGTTAATCCCGAGGCTGTACTGCCGGCGCTCAATCGTGCCGCAGCTTTAATAAGTCAATATGCGGATGGACAAGTAGCTACGGGAACAGTGGAATCTGTGTCCAAGCAGCACAACCCGGTTCGTATAGAGCTGAGCGTTGGTCGGATTAATGCTTACCTGGGTACTACTTTGTCTGTAGAAGAGGTTAGCGAGATTTTCAAACGTCTGCATTTTGATGCGGAAGTGAGTGGGGAGACGTTCCATGTAAATGTACCAAGTCGTCGTGGTGATATTACCCGTGGTGTAGATTTGATCGAGGAAGTTGCTCGTTTATATGGCTACGACAATATTCCGACAACATTGATGACGGGTGTAACGACTCCGGGTGCATTGAATAAGGAGCAGGCTATTCGCCGTTTGGCACGTACGTTGCTCACTGGAAGCGGCTTGTATGAAGCAGTGACCTATTCCTTTACACATCCACAGCAAATCAACGATTTTCCAGGAGCTTTTAAAGAATCGAAGCCTGTTACTTTGTCCATGCCAATGAGTGAGGATCGGAGTACACTTCGTACCAGTCTGATTCCGCATTTGATGGAGGCAGCTACTTATAACCGTAATCGCAATACGGATGATGTGGCGCTTTTTGAAATCGGCAAAGTGTTCGTGACTAATGAGGTTTCATTAACCAAGCTTCCTGAGGAACGGCTGATGCTTGCGATTTTGTTAACAGGAAAACGGCAAGCAACACATTGGAGCGGAAAGTCGGTTGAGGTTGATTTTTATGATTTGAAGGGTGTATTTGAAAATCTTGTCGGTTACCTCGGTCTTACCGGGAAGATTGGATATACAGCGGCGCAGCCGGATGGTTTCCATCCTGGAAGAACAGCCAATATTACATTGCAATTGCCCGAAGGAGACCAAACTCAAGTCATCGGAACACTGGGTCAGCTTCATCCAGCGCTTCAGCAGCAGCGGGATTTGGCTGATACGTATGTGCTTGAGGTCGATTTCCAGGCCTTGGCCGCTTATGCGGATGAGCAAATTACGTATAGTCCTCTGCCACGTTTCCCAGCGATCGGTCGGGACTTGTCTGTAGTCGTTAACCGTGATTTACAGGTGGGTGAACTGACGGCCAAGGTTAAAGAAGTCGCTGGCGCGTTATTGGAATCGATCCAGGTGTTCGATATTTATACAGGGGACCGTCTTGGAGCGGATAAGAAAAGTGTAGCGTTGGCGTTGGTATACCGTACTTTGGAGCGTACTTTAACCGATGAAGAAGTTAGTGAATTGCATGCACAGGTGTTAACGGCACTGGAGCAATCTTATGGCGCTGAGCTTAGAAAATAGAAAGAAAATAGAATAGCAGCCGCATTTGATTTTTATTTAAGTCCATTTTATGGAAATTGATGAAAATCCCTTGCTGTAGCAGGAAAAAAGCTTCCTCGTATCGAAATAAATGAGATACGAGGAATTTGTTTATAATATCGGAATTTATAAGTTTTCAGCAGAGCTGAATACTCCGATATTGCAAGAAAAGCAACCATGTATCTTCGTCGAGTAGGCTTCGATGAGTTGTTTTTCTTATGTGGGATTCCGAAAGGAGAGCTTGTTGTGAGTAATGAAGGCAAAATTCGGATGACGGTAGATATTTTTGGCAGTCAATACAAATTGGTTTCAGAAGCAAGTGTTCCCCATATGAAACGTGTGGTGGCGCATGTTAATGAACAAATGCAGAAAATTTCCGCGGGTTCCCCGCGTTTGGATACACCTAAAATCGCCGTTTTGGCGGCTGTTCACATGTCAGACGATTACTGCAAAATCAGAGATGATTTGGAACAAATACAGGTTCGACAACAACAAATGGAAAAATCGCTTCAAGAGCTTGCTGTATTACAGGAGCAGCATGTCCAGCTTTTGCAGGATTTGGAGAAGGAACGCGATCACGCGCAGCAGTTGGAAGCAGGAGGCCTTCAACTGGAGGCGGAACGAACAAAAGCATTGGCTGAGATTGAGCGCTTGAAAGCGTCCGCACTGGAGTTTGAGCAGCGGCGCAGGCAGCTTGAGGTCGAGCAGCAAGAAGAACGCGAGGCTCGCGGCAGACTGGAAAAGCAGCTGGGTGCTCTCAGGCAAACATCGAAGGAGCAACTGGAGGCTCAGCAGCGGTCCAATCAGGAGCAGCTGGAAGCTGAGCGTGAAGCTTCAAGAGTAGAGCTGGAATTGCAATTGCAAGTGCAGCAGGAGGCTTCTGATCAGTTGTTGGAGGCTGAGCGCGAAGCTGCCAAGGTGCAGTTGGAAGCCGAGCAGGAGTCAGCAAGGCAACAGCTGGAAGCTCAGCAAGCGGCCTCGAAGCGACGGCTTGAGGAACAGCGTATTGCTGCTGAGGAGCAGCTTAAGCAGCTGCAGCAAGTGAGAGACGAACTGCTGGAACGTAGCCTATTGCAGGAAGCTGAGCTGGCCGACCTTACAGAAAGAGCTGATGCAGCTGCTGGGCAGCTAGCAAGCCGTCTGGAGGAAAAAGAGCTTCTGGAGCAATTGCTGGAACAGCAATCACTGGAACAAGCGAGCCTGAATGCGCAGCTTGAGAAGCAGACTACAGAAGCAAATGAATTTAAGCAGCTGAGTGAAAACAGGCAGCAGCTCATAGAAGAATTAAGTCTGCAAAATGATCAGCTTCAAGAGCAAATTCGTTTCCGTCAGGAAGAATATGATCTTCAACTGGAGCTGCATCAGGAATTGGAAGAGCAGCATCAATTAGAGCAGGCACGGAGTTCATCCGTTCAAGCTGAATTGAAGGAGCTGCAAGCCAAACAAATTCAACTGCAGCTTGAGTTCGACCAGCAATTAGACAAAGAACGTCAGCTCCAGCAGCAATTAGAAGAACAGATCGAGCAGGGAAAAGGCGAGCTTAATGAGCTGAATGAGCGCTTGAAGCAGTACCAGCGCGACAAGGAAGCAGCAGCGACACAGCTTCGTGAGCAAAGTGAGCAGTTGGCTGAGCTACAGCTCCAATTAAACAGTGGACTCGAAGAGGTCCAGCTGCAGCAAGAGCTCTATGCCGAGCTGCAAGCACGGACTGATGAGCTGAATGAAAAGCTGCTGGAAAGTGCTGAAGCGCTCAAAGAGCGGGAGAATCAGCTGCATGAGCAGCAGGAACGTCATGAGGCAGACCGGCTTGAGGCGCAAAAGAGTTATGAAGAAGAGCGGCTTGAGCGCGAGGTGGAACTCGAGGCTCAGAAAGCACAAGCGCTAAAAGAGCGCGAGGCGGAGCTGGGGGCACAGAACGAGCAGATGCTGAAAGAGCGAGAAGCGGAGCTCGAGGCGCAGAAAGTGCAAGCGCTGCGTGAGCAGCAGGAGTGGCATGAAGCGGTGCTGCAAGAGCGAGAAGAGCAGATTCGAGAGCGTGAAGGGGAGCTGGAAGCGCAGAAGGCGCAGGCGCTGAAAGAGCGTGAAGCGGAGTTGGAGGAACAGAAAGCGCAAGCGCTGAGAGAGCAGCAGGAGTGGCATGAGACGGTGCTGCAAGAGCGGGAAGAGCAAAGCGCTGTAGCGATTCGAG
>NZ_JAOQIO010000009.1:0-9383 GCF_025567575.1 Paenibacillus baimaensis
ATCCGTGAATTTAGCGACAAATAGTAATATATCAGGATTCGTAGTGAAATGCAAATCTTTTTTTGAAACTAATATTATTTTACATAATATTACATTTTTTCTGACAGACTCCTAGTTTTCGCAAGTATCTTGATAATCCTCACCACAATGATAGGCTCAAAAAAAGAACTACCTTCTAAGGGAAAGGTAGTTCCAAGCTTTGCATAATATTAACGCATACAATCATCGATACTCTTAACCTTACTTATAATATACTGGCGGCAATGACTCGATCGACTGCGCTTTTCGTTTTTAAAGCGACCTCAACAGGTGGCAGCAGAGGCAATTCTTTGCTAAACGTTTCTACGGAAATGAAGCTATCATAACCGATCTGCTGGAGTGAGGTCAGCATTACCTTTAAATCAATGATACCTTCCCCGGGAAGCAGCCGTTCGTTATCAATTTGTTGATCTTTCGGCTTATCCGGCGCATCATTGATATGAACCAGGACAATTTGGTCTGCTTTCAGCGACAAAATGTCCCCCTTGGTCGCATGGGATGTAAACCAGTGGAAACTGTCGAACAGCAGACCGACGTTAGTCTCTCCGATTGCATCAATCAAATCCAGCGTACCCGGCAGCGTATGGATGAAATCATGTTTTAATGTTCTTGACGTTTTGGGCCCGACCCATTCAATACCAAAACGTATGCCGTACGCTCCCAATATTTTTGCACATTCTCTCAATCTTCTTACAAAACGGCACGTGTATTCGGCTACAGGCTCATCTGTTGCCGGAAATAACCAGGTGCAGCAGCGAGTAACACCCATATGTTTGGCCAATGCAGCGTGCTTGGGCAGTTCTTTAAGATCCGATAAAAATGTATTTTCGTCTTTCCTGAATTCAACCGGAAGCCCAAAGCTGCCCAGAACAAGCTGCCTGGATAGCAATAACTCCTTGGCTGCATCTTGGGATTGTTCATCGGCTACTTGACTGAAAGGTACTATCGGATAATCAATTGCAGGAAATTGAGCTGTCGCAGCAGCGTCCAAAAAATCCAAAAATGGTACATGTTTTCCGGTTGTTACCGGGTTTAAAGCGGGTATCATATACGTTCCTCCCTTAGATTACTCCCATGGTTTCAATAAAATTTTAACGCTGTTTTGCTGTGCCGACGTTTCGAATGCATCCTGAATACGGCTCATCGGAAATCGATGGGTAATCATTTTCTCCACCAACGGGGAGTGCTGGATCACCTGCATAATTTTCGGGAAATCATTCAGGTTATAGTGCCACGCCCCAAACAGATGAAGACCTTTACGAATCATATCCTTGCTGATGGTAACCGGAGTTTCCACGTGGCTTTCCCCAACAAACACGACACTTCCTTTTCGCCTCACGGCATCAATACACAGTCTGTGAGCGGGAACCGCACCCGAGCAGTCGATGGCATAATCAGGGCCATTCTGATCGCAGTAAGAGCGAATCTTCTCCAGCGCCTCAGGGTCACGGGAATCAATGACATCTACAACTCCAAGCTCTCTCGCCAGTTGGCTTCGATATGCATTGGATTCGACGGCAATCACTCTTGCTCCCCTATAACGCGCATTCACAATGGCTCCTATACCGACAGGTCCAAGACCCGTAACCAGCAGCGTATCGAACACGTTGACACCCAAAGTCTGCATGGCTCCAAACGTCGGTCCCAGAGCGCAGCAGGCCAGCGATGCCTTTTCATAGCTGACTTCATCAGGAATTTTTTTTAGCATAAAAGCCGGTTTAACGATATACTGCGACATGGTGCAATCGGACATTTTGTTGTCGAGACAGTGAATGTAATCTCCAGCCAGACAAAGACGACATTTGCCGCAGCCGTTCAAGGGCATCAGAACCACACGATCTCCAATCTGATGCGGTCCATGCTGCGCAATATCCACTACCTCACCAACAGCCTCATGTCCCAAACATTGTCCTACAGTTCCATTGACAAACTTTTTGTACTCCGAACACATCGGAGCGACATGTACCTTAACAAGTACCTCATCGTTTTGAATTGTGGGTATAGGCGCTTCCACGAGTATGGCCTGTCTTTCTCCAACAATCGCTGCTTTTTTCATTTGAACGGCCTCCTGTTTATAGATTGCTAAGTATGAGACTTAATTTGTTTATCCCTTTACAGCACCGGCCGTAATCCCCTGCACGATATAATTTTGCAAAAACATATAGATCACAACACCGGGCAGCATAGCTACTGTAATAGCTGCAAGTACCTGAGCCCAATCCGTCGAATAAAAACCCATAAATTGCAGCAAAGCAACCGGTAGAGTCTGCGTCTCGGTTTTTCTCAAAAAGATCAGCGCATATAATAGCTCATTCCATGAATGAATAAAGCTTAGAATCGCCACTGTAGCTATAGCTGGCATCGATATTGGAAAGATGATTTTGAAAAAACAACCAATGATGCTGCTCCCGTCGATAACCGCTGCCTCTTCCATGTCCTTGGAAATCGTAGCATAATATCCCGACAGAATGAGGATGGAAGTAGGTATACCAAATGCAATATAAGGAAGCATAAGCAGGATTCTCGTATCCACATAGTTGTTAAAGGCTTGCAGGTCGAGATAGATCGGGATCAATGTGGAATGCACCGGAATCATAATCCCTAATAAGATGACGCCCAGTACCATCTTGCTGCCCTTCCACTTTAAACGGATTAAGCCGTACGCCGCCATTGTCGAGAGCATAATGATAATCAAAGTGGAGATGACGGAAATATAGAGACTGTTCCATACATTGATCTGTAAATGAAAATCCACAAAAATAATTTTATATACTTCCCAATGAAATTGATCAGGCAGCCCCCAAGGATTGGTATAAAACGATTCTTGTGATTTCAAGGAACCTAGAAAAACCCAGACAATCGGATAGATGACAGCTGCTGCCAAAATAACTAATAACCCATATCGAACAGTAATGGCCAAATAGCGGGATGTGGAGGATTGCATGCTATGACCTCCTTTCCCGGGCAAATATCGAAAGCGTGACTGAAAAAATAATATTCATCATTAACAGAACTACCGCCACAGCGCTCCCATAACCGTATCGCATTTGAACAAAAGCCGTATTATACATATGTAGAGCCAGTACGTCTGAATGATGCGCAGGGCCGCCTCCAGTTAAGGAGATTACCGTATCAAAGGCTTTTACTGATCCAGTCAAGCATAAAACAAGACTAATAATGATAAACGGCTTGATCAGCGGAAGCGTGATGTGTAGCAGCATCTGTGCTCCGTTAACTCCATCAATTTTTGCTGATTCGAACGTATCTTTCGATATCGTCGACATCCCGGTCAAGTAAATCACCATATGATAACCAAAATATTGCCACGATAATGCGATAATAGGACCGTATATGGCGAATTTCGAATCGGACAACCAATCCTTATCAAACCCGGTGTATCCCAATACCCGGATCATCATATTGAGCAGACCCATGTCGCTGTGAAAAATAAATAAAAACAGCAATCCAACGGAGGTTCCCGAAATAATAACCGGAAAAAAATAAACATTTCTGAAAAAATTAACTGCCCTAACGCCGCTATTCAACAAATTGGCTAACAGAAAGGCTAAGGGAAGCTGTAGAACGATGCAGCCAAATGAGAAAATCAAAGTATTTTTCAGTGACATCATAAAAATATTGTCATTTATAAACAGGTCTGAATAATTTTTAAGACCGACAAATATTTGCGTTCCAATCAAATTCCAATCAAAAAAGCTGTAATAGATGGATTTAATGATCGGAATCGGCAGCACATACATATAAATAAGCAGCGCCGGAAAAACAAAAAATGAGATTGTCCATTTGTTCCGCAGCATTTTTTCCATGTTGGGATATGTGCCTCCTTCATACACTTAATGACCACCAGGAGGGAGGGAACCTGATCATAGAATCCTTAGGTCCCCCAGTAGTTGCTATCGCTTCCCTATCCCCTATTTCGATCCTGGTGCTTGCTTCGACTGATCCTCTGCCTTCTTTTGCAAAGCCGCAAGTGCTTGCTGAGGGTCGACATCCATATAAAAGCCTTGCGTCGTATTATTCAGCTCTTTGCCCATGTATACGCCTAATGGCAAATCCCAGAAGTACATGGAGCTTTTGGCGCTTTTGCCGGCTTTCGTCAAATCTTCACTAAGTGTCGGTAAATCGCCCGGTTTCGCCGTAAATTGATAAGCCAGCATATTCCCAAGCTTAGCCAAAGCCAATTGCCGTTCCTCGGAGTACATGAATTTGATAAACTTCTTAACTTCCTCAGGATGTTTCGTTGCCGCACTAACCGAATAGGCGTTTGTTGGCGTTTGCAAATAATCGTCTTTGCTTCCTTTGCCTCCTGTTACATTAGGGAAATTGAAAAAGCCCACTTTATCGCCCATCGATTGTACAAGATTCGCGTTGCTCGATGATGTTAAACCAATATACATACCGGCTTTACCCTGACTTAACTTGATTTCCGATTCCGGACGGGTCAAGCTGTTCACGTTTTTCTCGAAAGCACCTCGTTTTACAAGATCCTGCATCATGGCAGCTGCATCTACAAAAGGTTTATCCGTCCAGGAGCCTGTTTTCTCGATCACTGTTTTTTGATAAACATCCATACCACCGATCCGCTCAGCTAGCATCATAAAAAGAATGGTGCCGACCCATGGCTCTTTATTGGGCAGTGTAATCGGAACGATGTCATTCTTCTTCAGAACATCAATGATGTTAAGTAATTCATCGTATGTTTGTGGTGTCTGCAGATTGAATTTCTGAAAAACTTCCTTGTTGTAATAAATAATCTCCAAATCCTGTGTCAATGGCATCGCAAAAGTTTTGTTACCGAATGTAGTAGCACTTAAGGCAGAGGGAGAAAATTTACTCTTTAATTCCGGAGTCGAATTCAAAAATTCGGTAAGATCATATACACGATTCGATTCGGCAAAAGGCCTCAATCTTTCCAGTGTCCATGTTTGAAAAATATCAGGCACATCATTTGCAGCCATTCTCGTTGTGACTGTCGTCAGGTAGTTGTCACCACTCGTGTTATCAATCACATCAAAATTGATATTGGGCTCTACCTTCTTGAACGCCTCAACATTATCATGCATCCATTGCGCACGAGGATCAGCAGAACCGCTGTTTTTAGGAAACATCAGCTGCAGTGTTACTTTTTTTGTGGAATCTGTCGTACTTTTGGCATCTGTGCCAGACACCGGAGCGTTTCCAGCGCCAGACGAACATGCAGTCATAACCAGTGTAAGCCCCAGCCCGGCTACCCCACTTTTGAAAGCCTTTCCATACCTTTTCATTCAAGGTTCCCCCTTATAGTTATACATGCTTTCGATTACTCATTTAGTTTAAGACAACCCTGTATAAATCAGTAGACTACAAAATGTACATTTCGTTTAAAATCATGACATAAATCAGATTTAAAACAAGTCCTTGTAATGGTCCCTATATTCGCTCGGGCTGATCCCTGTTATTTTTTTGAATTTGACGGAAAAATAATGAGGGTCCTCAAAGCCCGTCATCCCGGATATCTCATATATTTTATAGAGTGGATTTTGCAGCAGTTTTTTGGCTTGTTCGATTCTAATATTGGTAAGTAAATCTGTAAACGTTTCTTTGGTTTCTTTTTTAATCAATCTGCTAATGTAGTTACTGTTTAAATGAACCTGATCCGACAGCCATTCCAAGCTAATATTTTGCGAATAATGCTCTTGCAGCAGTCCGATGATTTGCTCAATCACTTTTTTATGCCGTGTTTTCGTTTGTTTGTAAATTTCACGTACCATCGAAATCACAACATCTTCAATAATTTTGAAACAGCCCTCTGAAGTTTCGCATAATATGATATCGTTAAACAGTTTTTCCCTCGTATTGAAATCCAACTCTATATGTCCACGTACAACAAAGCTAAGCACCTGTGCCGCAATTTCAACGCTCACGGCTCGAACAACACCCGGTCGCTCCTGATTTTTGGTAAAAGACTGATACAAATCGGAGAGCTCCTGCTGGCATCTCTCTTCGTCACCAACCTGAAGCGCCTTAATGATCAATTTACTGCATTCACTATAGTAGGCATATGGAACACTGCCATCCTCCTTGTCAGATGCTTGCGATACGTCTGCGTGGAAGATGATGGAGCCTGCACCCATATAAAAAATATGCTGAATGGCATCCACCGCCTCCAAGTAAGCCTGATTCAAATGGGATAACCTCGGTTTTCTACGGCTGATGCTGAACGACAGTGTTAACGGCATATCATTGGTCAATTGGAGGCTTTGGATCTCCTCACAAATCTGTGTTATCGCTTCACGGCATTCTTCTTCCTCAGTTACATATACGATACTGAACCATTCATCCTTTAAAGGAACAAAATAGCAGGACGAACGCCCGCTTACATATTGCTCCACACTAGTTGTAATGGATGTCATCCAGTATTGTTTTTCCTCTTCCTTATCAATAAAGGTGTCCAGCTCATCCGGTTTGAATACAATCAAATAGGAGTCCCGTTCCAACGGAATTTCATAAAGCCGCAGCGAGTCGTCTGAAGCCTGTGCTCCAGAATCCGATTGACCGTTCAAAATGATTTTTCTTAAAAAGATGCTGCGATACATGTGCAACTGCTGTTGAAATTCGCTCCTGAACTTCGCCAACTCACGGATTCGCCGTTCCTCTGATTTAATGTTTCGAACTGCATCCGCAATGACCCTTTTCATTTCTTCATATACGGTCGGCTTTAACATAAAGTGAAACACACCCAGTTGAATCGCCTTGCGTGCATATTCAAACTCGCTATATCCACTAAGTAAGATGACTTTCGCCAGAGGGTTTGTCTGAATCGCATGCTCTGCAACCTGGATACCGTCGTATCCTGGCATTTTAATATCAGTTACTACAATATCCGGTTCCCATTGATCTATCGCCTGCAGCCCATCGTATCCATTGCTGGCAACGCCGACCACCTCACACTCAATATCAGTCCAAGGAACGGATTCACGCAAACCTTTCCTGATCATTGCTTCGTCATCAATAATCAATACCTTGTACATGATCAGTCACCTCACTTCATTTAATGGTAAAGTAATCGTAATACTAGTGCCTTTATCGACCTCGCTGCGAATGCTCAAGCCGTATCCTTCTCCAAACAATAACCGGATTCGCTGGTGAACATTATAAATACCAATGCCTCTATGGGTTCCTGGCTCCTGTTGGGACAATAGAGAATGCACTTTGTCCTGTGTCATGCCACAACCGTTATCCTCAATCCTGATCTTGATAAATTCCTCATCGACAATGCCCAAAATTTTTATTTTTCCGACTTCCCGTTTATTCTCGAATCCATGCAAAATAGCGTTTTCAACAAGAGGCTGTAAAGTTAATTTGGGAATACGCACGTTTAACATTTCCTTCGGAAGGTCCATAAAAAATGACAGGTTATCCGCATAACGTATGCGCTGGATACCCGTATACTTCTGAGTGTGCTCGTACTCCTCCTGAATGGTTACAATATCTTTGCTTTGATCGATGCTGTATCTCATAATATCAGCAAGCATCGCCGTAATATCACATATTTCATTCACTTTATTCATACGGCCAATCCAATTAATCGCTTCCAATGTATTGTACAAAAAATGCGGATTGATCTCCGCCTGGAGCGCTCGCATTTCCAATTCGTGCTTGAGCCTTTGTAAATTCGAATCTCTTTCGATCAGCTCTCTGATCCGATTCATCATATTGTTAAAAGTAGCAGCCAGCGAGGTTAATTCATCATTGCCGTCGTAATTCAAATTGACCGATAAATCGTTGGTCTCAATATTTCTCATTTCACGAATAATTTGTATGAGGGGCTTGGAGATATTACTTGCAATCATTTTTGCCAGCAAAATTCCGATTATTGTAAATAGAATAGCTACGACAATAACCCAGTTGCGTACAACCTCAATTCCGGAATAAAGCTCCTTTGTCGGTATGCTGAATAAATACGTCCAATACGTATATTCTGATTTATAATAACTAAAGAACATACCCTTGGATGTATCAACAAAAGACCCCGTACTGCCCGAAAGAGCGTTTACATTTTGTAGGGAGTATTGACTACCGATTTGATCTGAAAAGTTGCTTGAAATTACATAGTTATCCTGTTCCAACACACGCAAATTACCTTTAAAGTCGCTATTTTTGAATATTTTTTCTTTGAAAAATAACAACAGCACCCCGTTATTTTTTAGCGTGGACAAGTCTTTAATTTGCCTCAATACAGGAATGACTACCTTGTTTTCAGGCCAGATCTGCGTTTTCATCCATACCATTTTACCGTCACCACGCGCTGCTGCTTGATGGTAATCAGCCAAAGAAAGCGGAATCGGTTCATCGGTATTACTTACGATCTCATCATGGTTGTTAATGAGAACGATTCTTTCGATATTGGAATGAGATAGCAAGTAGTTCGTTAACAAGTTACGCAAATCAATTTTGAGTTGTACAGATTCTGGTGAATCCGCCATGTTGCTGGAATCAAAAAAACGTTTCACCTTCAGATCCTGAATAAACAGATATGTATCCAAGTCCTGCTGTTTCAACTGCGTATCCATGTTATAGCTGATTTGCTTCAATATATTTTGAAAATTATCTTGGGACTTTTCGCGAAACAGGAACATGCTAAAATATATGGCAAATACACTGACCACAGTAATAGAGACGATGATGAGCAAAGGATACGTTAGCAGCAATTTCATCTCAATCTTATGATTTTTTAATTGGAACCATCTACATCCATGACTGAACCGTTGAAGCAGCTTGAGCATTGTCTCCACAGCGTTGAACTCCTTCTTATAAAATATCCTCTTGGCACTCGCTAAGACAACGGTGGCAAGATTTTTTAATTCACCTACTTGCTTTAAAATCGCTTTCATAATCTAGTTTTGACTTTCTACGTACTTAAGTCTTTTTCTCCCCACATTCACCTCTATACTTTGGCAGTATGAACAATGTATTCGTAGTCATTGTACACCACACACAACCAAATGCCCATAAAAGTCATTGGAAATTCATTTAAACAAAACCAAATTAATTTACATTAATTTACATTTATGGCGACATATCTTTTATTGAAAAACACGGAGTAAATAAAAAAAAGCTGACACGGTAGAAAACCGATGTCAGCTTACTTCCTGATTATGCATACCTATAAGATATAGGAGTGGTCAGGAACCCTTTTGTACATGATGCGCGTAGAGGGACTTGAACCCCCACGGTCGCCCGCTAGATCCTAAGTCTAGTGCGTCTGCCAATTCCGCCATACGCGCGCATTGTGTTAATGGTGAGACATGTAGGATTCGAACCTACGACACCCTGATTAAAAGTCA